>JAQGIE010000023.1 GCA_028291365.1 Rhodospirillales bacterium | reverse complement strand
CGAGGCGGCGAATTCGGCGGTCGCGTCCCAGCCTGCGCGCATCGCCGCGTAGGCTGCGCGATGCCGCGCGTCGCGCGCCAGCCACGCCGCGAGCGCCGGTTGGTCGACGCCGGGGCCGCCGGCCGCGATGTCGCGCGCGAGCCACCTGGCCGCCTCCTGGCGGATCTTGCGATCGGAGAAATCCGATGCGGTCACGACGCCCTCGTCATGGCTTCGCCGAAATGAGCGATTGCCTTGATCATATGCTTTTCGACGCCGCTGATCGAGATGCCAAGACGCGCGGCGATCTGCGGATGAGTCAGGCCCTCGAACCGCGCCAGCATGAAGACTTCGCGGCAGCGAGGCGGCAATTCGGCGAGTGCCCGCTCGAACGCCTGCAGGCGCTGCCGTGCCTCCAATACGCGCTCCGGCGTCGGCGCCTCGGGGGCATGCAGGGCGCGCAGCGCATCGGCCTGCATGCCGTCATTGCGCAGCTTCCGGCCGCGCTGCTCGTCGCGCAGCAGATTGGTTGCGGTCTGGAACAGAAACGCTTTGGGATGCGTGATCCGGTCCAGGTCGCCACTCCGGACCAGCCGGACGAAAACGTCCTGCACCATGTCGGCCACGTCCTCCGTGTCACGCATGCGGCGGCGCAGGAATCGCTGCAGCAGGCCGCCATAGGCCTCGAACAACGCGCCCGCATAGGCACGCTGTTCTTCCTCGACATCGGTCGTCTTGGTCACCGACCGGTGGTTCGCAGGACAAAAGGCACGCGCCGAATTCATCAGGACGGCGCCGCGATGGCAAGTGGAACAGCCGCGAGCGCGACCGTACCCTGAACGCGTGAAGCCGCCTCAGCCGCCGCAGACTCTCGGCCAGGGATCGAGCAGCGTCACCGCCTTGATGCCGACCGGCGAGACGATCGCCTCGTTCTTCACCGGCGCATCATGGATCGCATGCACGATCTCCATGCCGTCGACCACCTTGCCGAAGGCGGCAAAGCCCTGCCCGTCGACATTGCGCATACCGCCGAAATCGAGCGCCGGCGCGTCGGCGACGACGAGAAAGAAACTCGACGTGGCGCTGTCGGGCTTGCCGCGCGCCATCGAGATGGTGCCGGCGCTGTGGCGGATGCCCGTCTGTTGCGTGGTTTCAAGCCCGATCGGACCGAACACGTCTTCCATGTTCTTGCGTGCGCCGGCCTGCACCACCTCGATTGGAATCGGGCTGACGGCATGGTCTTCCTTGTGCACCGAACGATAGAAGGAACCGCCGGCATAATTGCCCGCGCGGACATAGCGCAGGAAGTTGCACGAGGTCTTGGGTGCGTGCTGCACGTCGAGCGCGACGCTGATCCGGCCGAGATCCGTATCGATCGCAACGCGTGCCGGAGCTGATGCCGGCGCCGCACTCGCTGGCAGCGCAGCAACCAGCAACAGCGGAAAAATCGCACGACCCATCATTGGACTCGCGTCAGTTCGGCGCGAACCGCCGCCACGGCCGGCGCGAAGTCGAGCGGCACTTGCGCGTACGGATCCAGCGTTCCCTCGAACCAGCGCGCCGAGCCCCGCGCCACGACATGATCGAGAAAGTCGCCGTACTTGCCCGGATTTCCCGGCAGCCGCGCCAGATAGACCGGACGGCCGAGCGAGGCGGCTTCCGACACCATCGAGATCGAGTCGGCGGTGACCAGCAGCGCGTCGGCGGCAGCGAGCAATTCGAAATACGGGTTGTCGCCGCTGCCGTCCCACAGCCAGACATCCGGCCCGGCCGCTTCCTGCAGCGCCCGCAACGTCGCTTCGGGCGTGCGGCGCGAGGCGGTGGCGCGCACGTTCCATCCCGACGCGGCCAGCGTGCGCAATTGCGCGCCGAGCGCGCGTGCCACTGTTTCGTCGAAACGGAACCGCTTGTTGGGACCGCCGATCAGCACCGACGCGATTCGCCCTTCGCCGAAGCGCGCCCGTGCCTGCGGACGTCGCGCCTCGATCTTGTCCGGCACGATGCGATGGCAGGCACCGTCGATGACGACGACGTTCGAGCGCGTCACGTCGTCATGCACACCTGCCACGACGAGATCGAACCGGTCATAGCCAAAGCCGGGATTCTGAACCGCGACGACGATGCTGGTTTCGCTGGCGCGCTGGATCGCTGCGGCGACTGGAAAGGCTGCGTGACCGGCCGCGACGACCAGGTCGGGCCAGGGCTTGCCGAGCTTCAATTCGCGAAAGCGCTTTCTGTCCGAGCGCATGACCACGCGCAGCATGTCGCGCCAGCCGCGTTCGAGAACGCGCTCGTCGATCGCGTCGCCGTTGAATCCGACCGCCTCGGCCAGGCCCAGCGCCTGGTTGCGCAAGCCCTGCTTGCCGTCGGTGAGGATGAGCGCCCGCCCCTTCGGCGCGACCGTCTCGCTCACGCGGCGTGCGGCAGGACGCGCGCGAGCAGGCGCTTCAAGCGTGCCGAGCGGCGATGGCGTTTCATCTCGTGATCGCGCGACGCCATGTCGGTCATCCAATTGAGCTGGAAGGAGAAGCGCGGCGCCTCGGCGGGATGGTGGCCGTGCCAGGAATTGTCGGTGCGGCGGAAGGCGATCATGTTGCCAGCCACCGGTGCGATTTCGAGCAAGGTCGACTCGAGGTCGTCCTTGGATCGCAGCATGCGCAGACGGCCGCCCGCATGCGGCCAGTCTTCGTTGAGATAGACCAGCAAGGTCGCGACCTTGTTGAGCGAGTCGGTGTGGATCGACCCGTCTTTTGCTTCGGCGCGGCCGCGGATCGTGGTCAGGGTCGGCTTGCCCGCGAGCTCGACATTGAGCTTGGCACCCAGCCGCCGCGCGAAATCGTCGGACGCCAGCTCGTCGACGAGCTGCTTCAAGGCGCCCTTGCGGTCGTCGAGCAGGTCGAGCGGCCAGCTGCCGCGCCCCGGCGGAACTTCCGACGTGGCGCGGATGGTGGCGAGCGCGCCGGCGCGCACCAGCTGCGGCACGTAGAGAAAATCGAACGGATCGTGCACCGGCTGCGCGCGGTCGAACGCATCCAGATCGACCGCGCGATACGTCATCGTCATTGCTTCCTCATCCCTGCTTGCCGCTGCCACCGGCGTCGGCCGAGGCCGGGTCGGGATACAGCGCGCGAACGTCGTCCCGCAGGAAGCGGCGCGAGTTCTCGCGGGTATAGAACATATGTCCGCCCGGATAGACTTTAAGCCGGAGGCGGTTGGGATCGCCCATCGCCGGGATCTGGTCGATCACGATGCGGCTGGCCATGTACGGCGTCACCAGGTCGGTGGCGCCGTGCACGATCAGCATCTTGAGGCTTTTGTCGAGCGCCAGCGCCTTGCGCAGGTCCTCGCTCGCGTCAGCGGCGTTGCCGCCGCCCATCGGCGACTGGTTCCAGTCCCATTTCTGGTTCACTTCGGAGTTCAGCACCTTGTACGGCGCGTCGACCTTCCAGTTCAGCGTGTTCGAGACATAGTCGACGATCGCGCTCGTCACCGGTGCGATGGCGCCCTGCAGGATCGGGTCGCCCCAATTCTGTTCCGCCGACGACGGAAACGGATCGTATGCGGTGACGCTGGCGTCGTACCGGCTGCCGATCTCGCCTTTGTCGCGACGGATCTCGCGCACGAAGGTACTGACGTCGATGCGCCCGCCGAGACGTTTCACCAGGGCCGGATCGAGACCGGTGAGCTTGGTCACCTTGTCAGCCATCCGATCGACCGCAGCCGAGTCCTGGCGGCCGCGCATCAGGTCGACGAGATAATCGGTCATGGCGTATTTCTCGACCTCGGCGAGCTGGTCGACTTTCACGTCCTGGCCGGTCGCCTTCTCCATCGCTGCCGCGGCCATGGCAGGCAGAGTCGAGACATAGGCGAACGGCGTGTTGCGCGTGCCGCGCCACAGCGCGAAATCGATCACCGGCGAAATCACCACCACGCCCTGCACGCCGACGCCTTCGGTGGTCTGCAAATGCGACGCGATGCGCGGCGCGCGGAATCCGCCATAGGATTCGCCCGCCAGAAATTTCGGCGACTGCAGTCGCTGATACTTGGCCAGCCACAGCGCGATGAATTTCGACATCGAGTCGATGTCCTGGCGCACGCCCCAGAAGGCCTTCTTGTTTTCGTCCGTGTCCTGCGCCGGACGCGACCAGCCGGTGCCGACCGGATCGATGAAAACCAGGTCGGTGAAATCGAGCCAGGTGTCGGCATTGTCGATCAGCGCAGGCGACTTGGACGGCACGTCGCCCTCATTGCCGAACCCGAGACGCTTGGGTCCCAGCACGCCGAGATGCAGCCACGCGCTGGCCGAACCGGGTCCGCCGTTGAAGGCGAAGGTGATGGGACGCTTCGACGGCGCCTTGCCGTCGACAAGATAGGCGACGAACGCAATGTCGGCTTTGCGCTGGCCCTTCTCGTCGCGCATCGTCATGGCGCCGGCGACTGCGGTGTATTTGATCACCTTGCCGCCGACCGTGACCTGGCCGGTGGTGCGCGAGTCGGCAGGGAGCGCCGGCGTGTCATCTTTCTTCGCCGCGTCCGCTTTCGGCGGCTCGTACGGCTTCTGCTCCTGCGCCACGCAGAGGAGAGGAAACCCAAGAATAGAACTCAGCAGAACAGCCCGGATAACGTTCCTCATGCTCTCTCCTCGGGTTTCCCGTCCTCAGGTTGCAGCCTTTTTTTCCCAGCCTCGCGGGCCTTGCTGCCAGTAGGTCAGCGCATGCCCCTCGACCTTCCAGGCGCTCCAGCGCCCGCGCGCCGCGGCGACCGCCTGCTCGTCATTGCCGTCGAACAGATCGCACAGCACCGACCAGCCGTCGATGCGCGCGCAGGTGGCGCCGTCCGCCAGCACCAGCATGTCGGCGCCGTTGGGGTTCTCGTCTTCGGTGGTGAGCCAGATCGGCTGCCGCTCGGCTTCGCCGTCGGCGCTGGTGCCGTGGGCGAGAAAACTCTCGGGCCGGTAAGTCCAAAGCTGCGTGTCGACCGCCGCGATCCGCTCGGCCGAGCCGAGTTTGACCACGATCCGATGACCGCGCTCGCGCGCTTTCTCCAGCAGCGCCGGCAGCAGCTCGTCCAAGGTGGCGCGCTGCAGATGGTAGAACCGTATGTCGGTCATTTAATTCTGGATTCCCGCTTTGACGGCTCTGCCGTCACTACGTTCCGCGGGGAATAGACACCGCTTCAGAAATTCGATCGCACGCAGGCGCTCGCCGGTCTTGAGCTTGGGATCGCTCAGCAGGTGCGTGCCGGGCAGCAAGGTCAGTTCGTGCGGCTTCTGCGCCGCGAGCAGCGCCTGCTGCAGCTTCAACGTATTCTGGAAATACACATTGTCATCGGTGACGCCGTGCTCGATCAGCAGCGGCCGCTCGAGCTTCGGCACATAGGTCAGGGCCGAGCCGCGATCGTAGGCCTCGGCCTCCTGCGGCAGCAGGCCCATATAACGCTCGGTGTAGAACGTGTCGTAGTCGCGCCAGTCGACCACGGGCGCACCCGCCACGGCGCAGGCGAAAATGTCGGGCCGCTGCAGCACCGCCATGGCCGAGAAATAACCGCCGAACGACCAGCCGATCGGAGCCACGCGCGTCAGGTCCATCTCGGGATGTTTCGCGCCCAGCGCCTGCAGCGCGAAAATCTGGTCGCGCAGCGGCGCCGCGATCAGATCGCCCTGCAGCGCGCGCAGCCAATCGCGCGCGCCGCCGGGCGTGCCGTGATTGTCCGCCATCGCGACGATGAAACCCTGGTCGGCCATCCATTGCTGTTCGCGATAGAGCGACGGGCGTAACCGCACCTGCTTGTGATGCGGGCCGCCATAGACCGACAGCACGACGGGATATTTCTTGGCCGGGTCGAAGTCGCGCGGGCGGATCAGCGCCGCGTCGTAATCGCCGGCTTTCTCATAGGTGATGTTGGCGACCGGCGGCGGCGTCTCGGTCCGTTCGACGAGCGCGACCTTGTCGCCACCCTCGATCGCCCGCGCATAGACGCTGCGCACGCCATCGCTGGTTTCCTTGGCGTCGACGAACCAGCCGCGATGGACCCGAATCTCGTGAAAGCCCGGCTCGTCGTCGATCCCGACCGGCGCCGCGCCATCGAACGTGCCGCGGAACGGCATCTGCGTGCGTGCGTCGGCACCGCCGGTGAAGACGAAGCTGTTGTTGGCCGCGTCGACCGAAACCACCTGCACGTCGCCGAAATTCGGCGGCGTCAACGCGCGCAGCAGCGCACCGTCGGGACCGCGCAGTTCGACGCGCTTGGCGCCGTCCCGATCGCTCGACCATAGAAAGCGCCCGTCGGGCAGGAAGAACGGAATCTCCTTCGATCCGTCGAGCTCGACCCAGGCATCGTCGTGCTCGGCGAGCAGAAGCTTCGACGCGCCGCTCTTGGCGTCGACGCTGAGAAGCTGCGCGTCCTTCTGGTCGCGCGACATGACGTAGAGCGCGACGCGCCCGGGCGCGATCCAGGCGACGCGCGTCAGATAGGGGAAACGTTGCGCGTCCCAGCGCGCCCACACCGTCGCACCGCCCGCGACGGGCACGATGCCCAGCGCCACCTCGGCGTTGGCGCCGCCCGGACGCGGATAGCGTTGCTCGACCGGCGCGCGTTCGGGATGCAGCGGATCGGCGATCCAGCGCCGTTCGACCTTGGCGACGTCGGCGCGTTCGAACGCGATCAGCTTGGCATCCGGCGACCACCAGAAGCCGCGACTGCGATCCATCTCTTCCTGCGCGACGAATTCGGCGAGGCCGTTGGTCACCGTCGCGGTCGCGCCGCTGGTCAGTTTGCGCGGCTTCGCGCCGCCCAGCCCGAGCACGTAGAGTTCACCGTCCTTGACCGCGGCGATCTGCTTGCCGTCGCCGCTGAGGCGCGGATCGATCCAGCCTTCGCCGGACAGCGCGCGCGCCGCACCGCTGGCGCGGTCGATGACGTAGAGCTTTCCCGAGAACGGAACGACCACGGTGCGTGCGTCTTCGCTGACCAGAAAATCGGTCAGTCCGCTCAACGTCACGCGCTGGCGTTCGCGGCGCGACTTTTCCTGCTCGGACAAAATCTCCGTCGCGCCGGCCAGCAACGACGACGCGCTGGCGATCTCGCGTTCGGCCCCACCTATCTTCTGTTCGTAGAGCGCGAGTTTGGCGTCGCGCGGGCCGCCCCGCAGGAACAGGATCGCGTCACCGGCCGGCGTCGGCTTGACGACGCGGCCCAGCGTCCAGCCACG
>JAQGIE010000141.1 GCA_028291365.1 Rhodospirillales bacterium | reverse complement strand
TACCGGCGACGCCGGTGAGAATGTCTTCGCCGCGCAGATCTTCACCGTTGGCGCCGAGAAACAGCCGGCGGCGATGCCGGGTCGATCCATAGCCGTCATGCGACGCATCGAGCAGCGCCCAGCCGTCGCCGTCCTCGCGCGCGGCTTCGACCTGGGTCGGATGCGAACTCGTATCGTCTAGCGTGAGCGTCGAATGTGCCGCGGTGGCGCGCAGCGCCTCGGCCCAGGCACCGGAAGCGGCGCTGCCGCAATTCACCACCAGCCGCTCGCGCCCGACGCTCATTTCGAACGAAAGCGCGCTCGCATGCGAATGCGCGCCGAGTCCTTTGGGCGGCGGCGCGCCGACATCGACCAGCACGACGGTGCGGCCCAG
Source organism: Rhodospirillales bacterium (assembly GCA_028291365.1). Taxonomy (GTDB): domain Bacteria; phylum Pseudomonadota; class Alphaproteobacteria; order BOG-932; family Roseiterribacteraceae; genus Roseiterribacter. Next base: position 7,976 of record JAQGIE010000141.1, on the reverse strand, counting down.
CGACAGGCGCTCGAAGCCGCCTTGCGGCGCGCGCTTGAGCGGACGGCCTTTGGCATCTGCCTGCGTCAGCACCGTGTCGAGCAGTACCGGCTCGCCTTCGAACGAACCGTGGAACAGCGCCAGCGCGCCGTCGCCATGACGGAAGAAGCGCAAGGCGGGCGCCATCCGGTCGATGGCGTGGTTGAGCATGTCGGGAATGTCGGCTTTGGCCAGCTTCAGCGCCGCGCGCAGATCGATCAGATCGGCGAGTGCGAAAAGATGCGTGCGCGGGCTGCGCTCGACATGCACGCCGTCGGCGAGGATCTGCCGGCCGAGCTCCTTGAGCAGCAGACGCTGCGCCTGTTCGGCGCGGCGTGCGCCGTCGGGCAGGGCCAGCGCCGCCAGCCACAGACCTTTGATCGCGGTCAGCAACGGCGCGCCGGCGAGATCGCCGGGCAAGGTGCGCGCGAGATGCTTGGCCTGGCGCGCGGCGCTCTGGAACAGGCGCTGGCGGAACGTATCGTCGGCCGAGGCGCAGAAGAAATCGTGAAAGCCGATCCAGTTGGCGAGACGCGCGCCGGTCGCGTCAGGCGCCCATGCGATCTGATCGCAGCGCGCATGCCGGTCGAGCCACGCCTGGGTCAGGATTCGCGCGTGACGCCGTGCGGCGTCCCCGCCGGCCGCGCGCAGATCGCGCAGCCAGTCGAAGCGGTGCATCGCGGCGTCGAAATTGTCGCCTGCCGCGATCAGCGCGCGGCCGCGCGCGGCGTCGCCCGGCCACGGATTCGGCGGCACCAGCAGCAATTGCGTCGGACGTTCGCTGCCGAGAAAAAGCTGATACAGCGCTGAACCGTAGAACCAACTCCGAAGCCCGCCGCGACGATCTTCCGGTGGGTCTTCAGTTGTCGGCGGCGCCTGCATTTCCATCGCGACCACGGCGCTCAGCCGCGCAGTGTTTGGATCGCCTGGGCGTAGCCGTTTGGCCCGGCGCCGAACACGGCGGTGCCTGCAACCAGCACGTCGGCGCCCGCCGCAATCGCGCGCGGCGCCGTCTCCTTGGTGATGCCGCCGTCGACTTCGAGATCGATGGCGCGGCCGGTTGCATCGATGCGCGCGCGCACGGCGCGGATCTTGTCTTCGAGCGGCAGATAGGCCTGGCCGCCGAAACCGGGATTGACCGTCATCACCAGCACCAGATCGACCAGATCCATGACGTGATCGATCGCTTCGACCGGCGTGGCCGGATTGAGCGCGACGCCGGCGCGCGCGCCGCTGCTTTTCACCAGCTGCAAGGTGCGATGCAGATGCGGGCCGGCTTCGGGATGAACCGTGATCGTGTCGGCGCCCGCTTCGGCGAACGCGGCGACATAGGGATCGACCGGTGCGATCATCAGATGCACGTCGAAATGCTTCTTGCTGTGCGGGCGCAGCGCTTTGACGATCGACGGTCCGAGCGAAATGTTGGGCACGAAGTGCCCGTCCATCACGTCGACGTGAATCCAGTCGGCCCCAGCCTTGTCGATGGCGCGGACCGCTTCGCCCAGCGCGGCGAAATCAGCGGCCAGGATCGACGGCGCGATGCGAACGGGACGGACTTGGTGCGACACGGGCCGGGTCTATCAGGCGAGCGCGAGTCGCGCCACGAAGAACCCGTCCAACCCGCCGATGGCGCCGAGTCGGGCCGGGGTCGAGCGGATCTGGCCGTGGCGGTCCAGCAGCTCGGCCCAGCCGCCGATTTCAGCTGCTTCGATCGGCTTCAGCGACAGGCCCTTGTGGCGCCGCAGCGCCTGGTCGATTCGCTGCTCGCCTTCTTCGGCCTGCAGCGAACAGACGCAGTAAACCAGCGTGCCGCCGGGCTTGAGCTGCGCCACCGCTGCGTCGATCAGCGCGTCCTGCTGCCGGGCCAGCTCGGCGACGAGTCGCGGCGTCTTGGCGTGCAGCACGTCGGGATTGCGGCGGATGGCGCCGGTGGCGGTGCAGGGCGCGTCGAGCAGGATGGCATCGAACGGCTCGGCGGCGCGCCAGCTGCGCGCGTCGGCCTCGACCAGCTCGGCCTTCAGTTTCAGCCGGTCGAGATTGGTGCGCATGCGCGCCAGCCGCTCCGGCGTCTTGTCGAGCGCGGTGACGTTTGCGCCCGCCGCAGCAAGTTGCGCCGTCTTGCCGCCCGGTGCCGCGCACAGATCGGCGACGCGCTTGCCCGCGATGTCGCCGAACAAGGTTGCGGGAAGTGCGGCCGCGGCGTCCTGCACCCACCACACGCCGTCGTCAAAGCCGGGCAGCGCGCGCACGTCGCCGGTGACGTCGCGGCGCAGCGTGCCGGTGGCGAGCCTGGTGGCGTCGAGCTTTGCCGCCCATTCGTCGCGATCGAGGCCGGGCTTGCAGGTGATGTCGAGCGGCGCTTCGGTGAGGTTGGCTTCGGCGATGGCGCGTGCGTCCGCGTCGCCATACGCGGCGACCCAGCTCTTCCACAGCCAACCGGGCGTGTTGAGTCTGGCCGCGTCCTGATCGGCCAGGATCGCATCGCGCGCTTCGCCGATCCGGCGCAGCACGGCGTTGATCAAGCCTTTCTGCTTGGTCAGGTGCAGCCGCTCCGCCAGCCGCACCGACGTGTCGACCGCGGCATGTGCCGGCGTGCGCAGGAACAGCAGCTGCGCCACGCCCAGCCGCAACAGATCCTGCGCCGCTTCGGGACGCACGCCATGCTCGACATAGCGCACGATCGCGTCGTCGATCTGGCCCAGCCGGCGAATCGTGGTCGCGACCAGATTGCGCGCGAAGGCGCGGTCGCGCGTCTCCATTCCATCGACATTGAGCGCCGCATCCAGCGTGCGTCCGCGACGCATCCCGGCCAGCGCGGCATGGGCCGCACGCCGTGCATCGAGATCGGTGTCGCTCACCAGAAACCGTTGAAGAGCCAGTGTTGAAACGTTTCGCCGTGCGATCCGACTTTGACGATCAAGCTGGGCAACCACAGAAAAGCGCGCAGCACGCCATAGATCGTGGCTTCGAGCAGCTGGATCAGCATGCGCAGAATGCCGTCGAGGCTGGTCGGCAGGGAGCCGCCGAACAGGATCGCGTACCAGTCGGGACCACCCCGGATGACGCCGAAGATGCAGCCGAGCAGCAGATAAGAGCGGACGAGGCGGGGCATGACGCGCTTGATGCAGGCCGGGTCCCGCCGACGCAAGGGCGGGGCTTGGTGGCAACGAGGACGCATGCCATCTGTTGGGCCATGCATACGACCGAGAAACGCCCAGCCCCGCAGAGCGGTGAAGGCGGTACGACCGCGCCGGCCCCGACCGGGAAAACGCCCCAAAAGCCGGGCGAAATCGGCGGCCCGAAAGGCCCGGAGCCGACCCGATACGGCGACTGGGAAGTCGGCGGCCGTTGTACGGATTTCTGATGGGAAGATTTTTTGCGGAAGCGGGCCGCTGGGCCCTCGCCATTCTCGCGGTCTTGACGGTGCGCGCAACCGTCGCGGCGCCGTTCGAGATCCCGTCCGGCTCGATGCTGCCGACCTTGCAGATCGGCGATCGGATCCTGGCCTCCAAATTCGCCTATGGCTGGAGCCGATTCTCGCCGCCCCTGACGTTGCCCCGGCCGCATGGCCGTCTCGCCTTCGCCGACCCCAAACGCGGCGACGTCGTGGTCTTCGTGCATCCGGTGCGGGGCGACGTCTGGGTCAAGCGCGTCATCGGCCTGCCGGGCGACGAAGTCGCGCTGCTGCATGGTCACCTGCGCATCAACAATGTCGACGTGCCGCGCGAACGCGTCGGCACCAGCGAACTCGACCGCGGCGGCATGCGCGTGCCGGTCACCGAATATCGCGAGACCTTGCCCGGCGCCGCGTCTTCGCATGCGATCTGGTTGGTGCGCGACGACCTGCCGCTCGAAAATTGGGGGCCGGTGCGCGTGCCGCCGGGCCATCTGCTGATGCTCGGGGACAATCGTGACGACAGTGCCGACAGCCGCGTGCCGCTGCCCGAGGGCGTCGGCCTGCTGCCGATCGAGAACGTGCTCGGCCGGGCCGATCTGATCCTGTTCTCGACCGCGGCGTCGCCGCGCTTCTTCCACAAGGTCGAATAGAACCATGTGCCGGCGCACGACGATCTGCATCGTCGCTGTGCTGCTGGTTGCAGTGCGCGCGTCGGCGCAGGTGCAGGTCCAGACCGCGCCGCGTGATGACAGCAAGCGCACGGCCACCTCGCTTGCAGCCCCGACCGATCCCGTCTTCCGCGCCGTCTCGAATCCGTGGTGGGCGCTCGGCGGCGATCTCGCCGGCGGCTCGCGGCTGTTCGACCTGCGCAGCCTGCGCGGCCCGGCTTCGTCGACGCGCACCCAGGCGGGCGGCTACAGCCTGCTGGCGCGCGGCGGCCTCAGCTGCGCGCGCATTCCGCTCAAGCGCGACGACGGCACCAGCGTGCTCAAGGATTTCGGCAACGGCACGCGCGCGCTGCTGATCGCGGGCTTCATTCCGGCCGTCGAGGTGCCCGTTGCGATCCCGTTCGAGCCGCCGGGCAAGCTGCTTCTGTCGCCGATCGGCGTCGGTCTGGGCGTGCCGTTCGGGTTCGATCCGTTGCAATACGCGTCGTCACGCGCGATCCACGCGGCGGCAATCGACATTCCATGGGCACGCATGAAGAATCTGCAGGATCGCGGCTGCGACGCGCCGCGCGATAGCGAGGAACGGGCCGGTCCGATCGTGCGGCTCGACGAAGCGCTCAGGTCCGGCGGCGTTTCAGGACGAGCAAGCCGATAGCACCGGCGACGGCGCAGGCGACGCCGCAGCCGACGATCACCGCGCGGACCGGCAGCAGATCGTACAAAGCCGGCGCCAGCAGATAACCGAGCAGAATTCCCGAATAGCCGAAACAGAACCGCACGCGCACCATGCGCGCGACTTTGTGCGGGCCGAAGCGCGTCTGCAGCTGGTGCGTCAGCGCCAGGTCGCCGAGCGGCCCGTTGGTGGCGGTGATCGCCGCAATGACCATCAGCACCGGCAGGTTGGGCGCGAACGGCATGGCCGCGAGACCGACGCCGAACAGCAAGCGCGAAAAGGCGATCGGTTCGTGCGGGCGCTGGGGCGGGCGCGACGCGACGATCAGGTTCGAGATCACGTTGCCGACGCCGTACGCGCTGATGAACCAGCCGAACGCCGACAAGGCTTCGGGCATGGTGGTGCGCAACAACAGCGCCATGCCCATGGTGAAGCCCAGCGCCCACGCCATGTTGACGACGATGCCGGTCACGAAGCTGTAGATGAGCAGCGGGTGCTGACGCAGCTCGCGAAATCCCGCGGTCAGCGCCGCCCAGCCGCGCGCCGCTTCCTGCGGCGCCGACGGTTCCGACGGCACGTATTTGCGCACCACCGCAACCGCCGCCGCCGAACCGAAGAAGGTCAGCGCGTCGATGGTGAAGAAATGCAGCAGCGGCACCACGGCGTTAGCGGCGCCGATCAGGCCGGGCCCGAAAATCCGTGCGAAGCGCACGGTTGAATCAAACAGTGCGTTGGTGCCGTAGAGCATGCGCCGGTCGAGCGCCAGGCGCGGCAAGGTCGCCTGCAGCGCCGGGTCGAACAGGCCGGTGAGGCCCGCCACGGCGAGCGCCACCGGCAGCAACGTCCACAAAGTCAGCGTGCCGGTCCAGGCGAAGAGCGGCAGCAACAGCACCAGCAGGCCGCGCGCGATGTCGACCCAGAACATGGTGCGGCGCGGATCCCAGCGATCGGCCCACGCGCCTGCGGTCAGCGCAACGGCGAACACGGCGGCGGCGGTCGCGGCCGACACGAATCCGGCATCGGACCCGACCAGGTCGAGCGCCAGCCACAACACCGCGACGAGATAGAACTGGTCGCCGATCGCCGACAGCGCCTGACCCAGCCACAGCAAGCGGATCGGCGGCGCGCGCAGCGCGGCGGCGAGACTCATTCGTTCCCCGCGAAAGCGGGGATCCATCGTGCCGATGCTGCGATTTCACCGTTCTGCACGATTACGACAGGTCCTTCCATGGGGCCCCGCTTTGGCGGGGAATTAACCGAAGTCGACGATCACCGGCACGTGATCGCTGGGGGTCGGCCAGTCGCGCGCATCGGCGATCACTTCGGCGCGCCTGAGCGACGTTTCGAGCGGCTTCGTCACCCAGATATGGTCGAGGCGGCGGCCGCGATTGGAGGCGCGCCAATCCTGGTTGCGATAGCTCCACCAGGTGAAGAGCTTTTCGTCTTCGGGCACGAAATGCCGGACCGCATCGACCCAGCCGATCGAGCGCTGCATGGCGGTGAATTTCTCGACTTCGATCGGCGTGTGGCTGACCACCTTGAGCAGCTGCTTGTGCGACCAGACGTCGTTTTCGAGCGGCGCGATATTGAGGTCGCCGACCAAGATCATCGGCTTCTTTGCCGAGCGGGAGCTCGGCCACCAGTCCCGCAGCTCGTCGACAAAATCGAGCTTGTGCTTGAACTTGTCGTTGACCTCGGGGTCCGGAACGTCGCCGCCGGCCGGAATGTAGACGCAGTGCAGTTCGGCGCCGCCGGGCAGGCTCGCGGCGATGTGCCGGCAATCCTGCTTGTCGCAGCGATGATGAATCTCGCGGCTTTCCAACGGCACGCGGCTGATGATCGCGACGCCGTTATAGCTCTTCATGCCGTGGATATGGATGTGCTCGTAGCCGATCGATTTGAAGTCATCGAGCGGGAAGAACTCGTCGGGCGACTTGGTTTCCTGCAGGCACAGCACGTCGATTTTGTGCTTCTGCAGCAGCCGCTTCACGATCGGAAAGCGAAGCCGTACAGAGTTGATGTTCCAGGTAGCGATGCGCATCTATTCCCCGCGACGGCGGGGATCCGCTCGCCGAGTCACCACAATGGATCCCCGCTTTGGCGGGGAATAAGGACTAAAAGGGCAGCTTCATCCCAGGCGGCAATTGCATGCCGCCCATGATCTTCGACGTCTCTTCCTGGATATGCGCGTCGAGCTTGGTCTTGGCGTCGTTGCACGCGGCGACGATGAGGTCTTCCAACATCTCGACCTCGCCGGGATCGACCACCGACTTCTCGATCTTGATCTTGCGCAGCTCGCCCGATCCCGCGACCGTCACCTGCACCATGCCGCCGCCGGCCTGACCGGTCATCTCGGTCTGCGCCAGCTGCTTCTGCATTTCCTGCATGCGCGCCTGCATCTGCTGCGCCTGCTTCATCATGTTGCCGAGATTTTTCATTCGCTCTGCTCCGGATCCTCGTCGGTCGGTGTCGTCGTTGCGGTGTCTGCGTTGGCTTCGGCAGCGAGATCGCGGATCTCGACGATGCGCGCCTCGGGAAAAGCTTCGAGCAGCTTCGCCACGGTGGGATGCGCCTTGGCTTCCTGCAGCGCCGCCGATTCCTTCGCCGCGTCCTGCTCGCTCAACGTCGATTCGCCGGGCGCCGAGCTGATCGTCACCACCCAGCGCGTGCCGGTCCATTCGCTCAGCAGCGAGCCGACGCGGTTGGCGAGATCGCGCGGCGCGGTCGGCAGCGGATTGAGTTCGATGCGACCCGGCTCGAACCGCACCAGCTTGCAGCTCGTCGTCAGGTGATAGTTGAGCTGGCCGTGGCGGTATTTGGCGAACAGCTCGACCGCGGTGCGCCAGTCGGCCGGCATCGGTTCGGCCGCCTGATAGGCCTGCGGTTCGCTCGACGGGAGCGGTTGCGAAATCGGTTCGGCGCGCGCCAGCGCCATGGCACTGCCGCCCATCGACACGCCGCCGCCGCCGCCGCCGTTGCGCGGCGCGTGCGTGTTGCCCGCGCTGGCTTCGGTGAGCTGGCGCACCAGGTCGCCGGGATTGGGCAGGTCGGCCGCGAAGACGAGGCGCAGCAGCACCATCTCGAACGCGGCTTGGGGCGTCGGTGCCTGCTGCACTTCGCCGAGACCTTTGAGCAGCAGCTGCCAGGCGCGAGTCAGCGCCGGCATCGAGAGTTTCTCGGACATCGCTCCGCCGCGCACGCGCTCGCTTTCGCCGATGCC
>JAQGIE010000139.1 GCA_028291365.1 Rhodospirillales bacterium | reverse complement strand
AGCGCCGCCCGTCGGCGCCGCGCAGCAGCGCGCGCCCGCCGGGGGCAAGATTGCCCAGCGTGGCAGGCCAGTCGGGGCCCAGCCGGGCCAGATCGGCGAGATCCTGTTCGCGCCGCTCGAGCAGCGCGCGCGCACCGCCATTGAGCGCCCGCACGCGGCCCGCATCGTCGATCGCCAGCAGCGCCGACGGCACGGTCTCGACCAGCGCCGACAGACCGGCGCGCTCGGCTTCGGCCGCGGCACGCCGCGCGCGCAGCGCGTCGGTGGCGGCGCGAATGGCGGGCCCCAGCGGCGTGCGGCTCAACGCCTGGTCGCCGCTCGGCGCATCGTCGCGCACACCGTCGAGCCAGCGCGTCAATTCGCGGTTGGGGACCGACAGTCGATGCGCGAAGGCGACGCCGGCGGCCAGCGACAACAGCGAGGCGAGCAGCGCGCTCGCATACCAGTCGGTCGTCAGCACCAGCCACGCCGCGAGCGTCGCCAGCGCCGCCGCTGCGAAGGCGCGTAGCGCCAAGGGCAGCGCGTCAGAGCCCATGTTTCTCGATACGGCGATAGAGCGCCGCGCGCGTCAGGCCGAGCGACGCGGCGGCGCGGCTGATATTGCCGCCATGCGCGGCGAGCGCGCGCTCGACCGCGCCGCGCTCCATCGAATCCAGCGTCGCCGCGTCAGCGCCTTGCGGGCGGCGCGTCGTGGTCAGCATGGGGAAATCCGCCTCGGTCAGCGCATCGCCACCGGCAAGGATGGTGGCGCGCTCGACCGCATGCTGCAGCTCGCGCACATTGCCGGGCCAGCCATAGGATTCGAGCGCTTCCAGTGCGGCCGGCATCAGGCGGCGGCGCGGCTGCTGATGCTTGCGCGCATAGAGCGCGAGAAAATGTTCGAGCAGCGCGCCAATGTCTTCACGCCGCTCGCGCAACGGCGGCAGCACGATCTCGACCGTGTTGATGCGATAGAGCAGGTCCTGCCGGAACACCGCTTCGCTCGCCAGCTCCAACCGAGGCAAATTCGTTGCGGTTATCAACCGCACATCGATACGCGTGGCCTGATCGCCGCCTACCGGAATCACCTCCTGTCGCTCCAGCACCGTCAGCAATTTGCGCTGCAGATGCGGCGGCAGGTTGCCGATCTCGTCGAGGAACAAGGTGCCGCCATCGGCGGCGAGGAAACGGCCGGGCCGGTCTTCGCGCGCATCGGTGAAGGCGCCGCGCTTGTGGCCGAACAGCTCGCTTTCGAACAGTGTCTCGGGCACTGCGCCGAGATCGACCGCGACGAACGGCTTGTCGGCGCGCGCCGACAGGCGATGCAGCTCGCGCGCAAGGACACCCTTGCCGGTGCCGCTTTCGCCCAGCAGCAGCACGTTGGCACCGCTCGGCGCGGCGCGTTTCAACAGCGCCAGCGACGCCAGCATCGCAGGCGCGGCGGCGACGATGTCGCCGCTCGGCGGTGACGTCGACGCGGCCAGCGCGCGATGACGCGACTCCAGCGCGACTCCGGCGCGGCGCGACTGCGCCAGCGCGGCGGCGGCGGTGACAGTCGCGATCAGCCGCTCGTTCTGCCACGGCTTGAGCACGAAATCGGCGGCGCCGCGCTTCATCGCCTCGACCGCGAGGCCGATGCTACCGAACGCGGTCATCAACACGACCGACAGAGTCGGATCGGCGGCCCGCAGCCGCTCGAGCCAGTCCAGCCCGTCGCGACCGTCGCGGGCGCCGGTGGCGAGATTCATGTCGAGCAGCACGACGTCGAACGCGGCTGGGTCGATCGCCTCGGGCCGCGGCTCGATCGTGACCGACCCGACATGGCGCGCCAGGGCAAGTCGGGCGGCGGTGCGGATGTCCGGATCGTCGTCGATCACGGCGACCCGGGGGGCGACGCGAGTGCTCGGCTCCATGTCCGGCACCGTACAGTGACTGTCCGAAACCGGACAGTGCTGCCGAACCCGGTCCAGGGTTTCTGCGGCTCCAAGGCCGGCACGGAGCTTGCGCCAGGGGCGTGGAGGCCGGTTGAGGGTACGTCATGACGCTGTCGATGGATCGCCCGATTGAGCGCAAACGCTGGCGCAAATCGCATCTGCGCTGGGCCGGGCTCGGCGTTGCCGCGCTGGCGCTGGTGGTGCTCGCGGTGCGCGTCGCGACGGCGCCCCCGTCGGTGACGGTGCGCGGCGACGGCGTCGCCATCGCGCCGGTGCGGCAGGCGACGTTCGAAGACGCGATCCCGCTGCGCGGTTCGGTCGTGCCGCTCGAAACCGTGCTCCTCGACGCGGTCGAAGGCGGCCGCGTCGAACGCGTGCTGGTCGAAGCGGGCGAGCAGGTCCAGCAAGGCCAGCCGATCCTCGAACTGTCGAACACCGCGCTGCAGCTCGACGTCATTCAGCGCGAGGCGCTGGTGATCCAGCAGATCAACGCGATCTTCGACTCGCGCCGTTCGGTCGAGCTCAACCAGCTCAACAACATTCGCACCATCGCCGAAGCCGAATGGAAGATCCGCAAGCTGCGCCAGGAAGGCCAGCGCAAGTCGAGCTTGCACGCGCAGGGGTATGTCTCGACCGAGGCCAACGAACAGATCACCGACGAGCTGGCCTATTGGGAAAAGATCCGCGCCCGCACCAGCGAAAGCGCCGCCAAGTTCGATGCCTGGAAGCTGGAAGAAGACGGCAAGCGCGCCGACCAGCTCGGCAAGATGGAAGACGGCCTGAAAGTCGCGCGTTCGAAACTCGACGGCCTGATCGTGCGGGCGCCGATGACGGGCCAGCTGACCGCGCTCGACGCCAAGCCGGGCGAGACCAAACCGGCGGGCCAGCGTCTCGGCCAGGTCAGCCGCGAAGGCGGCTACAAGCTGCAGGCCGATTTCGACGAATACTATGTCAGCCGCGTGCGCGCCGGTCAGGTCGCCTCGATGGTGGTCGGCGGCAAGGCGCGCAAACTGACCGTCACCAAAGTCTATCCCGAGGTGAGGAACGGACGTGTCGTGGTCGATCTTGCGATCGACGCGGGCAACGACCTGCGCCCGGGCCAGACCCTGCAGGGCAAGCTCGCGCTAGGTGCCGCCGAGGCGGCGCAGGTGCGGCAGAGCGGCGCCTTCCGCGTAGAGAGCGGCGGCGCCAGCGTGTTCGTGGTCAATGAAGACGGCAGCAGCGCCGAACGCCGCCCGGTGCGGCTGGGTCGCCGCAGCGCCGACACGATCGAAGTGCTCGACGGGCTCAAGCCCGGCGAGCGCGTCGTGATCTCCGATTACAGCTCGTTCAAAGACAAGA
>JAQGIE010000235.1 GCA_028291365.1 Rhodospirillales bacterium | reverse complement strand
TTGATCGGCAGTATACTTCCACGCACAATCAGCTGCCCGAGAAGGGCGGCCGAACGGGATGCGCGAACATCCCGCCCGGCCTGACCACAACCCAAGCTGGCGTGAGCGAGGATCATGGCTGACACGGAGAATACCCGAACCGCGGCGCTTTCCAGACCCGGTTCGCCGACCACCGGCAACACGCAAGTCGCCCGCATCCCGGCGGTGCGCGCATGACGGAAGCTGCCAAACCCAACAATGACCCGGCGCTGGCCATGTGCGTGCTGTGGCAGCGCGACCGCGATCAGTACGAGGAGCTGTTGCGCCTGGCCTCACAGCGCGAGCGCGAGGTTTTCGCTGCGGCGCCGGAGATGAAGGCCGAGGCGGAGCGCCTGTACAAGGCCGCCGCTCGCGTCAGCGATCGTGTCGGCGACCAGCTCGAACGCTTCACGCGCTCGATCTTTCGCACCAAGGCGCAAACGCTCGAAGGCGCGATCGCCAAGCTCGCGGTCGTCATCCGCCACGTCGCACCGTCACCGCTCAGCGACCAGGAGCCGTGGCCATTTCTGCGCAACGTCTACACCGATCTCGAGCGGCTGCATGTGGCCAGCACCATCAACATGTCCGGACAAACGGAGGGCTAGATTGGCAAGGCGGGCGGCCTCGCACGGGCCGCCCATCTTCTCCTCTAGGCTGGACCGCCGAATCCGGTAGCGTCGCGCAATTGCGACGCTTCCCGGCAGAGGCTTGGATGACGACCAGCGACGATACGCACGACCAACCGGCCGAGCTGCCGGGCGGTTCAACCGCGACCAGCCGTTTTCTCTCGGATGCACAGTGGGCGGCGCTCGAGCGCGTGCTGCCGCCGCCCGACGATAACAATTTTGGCCAGGCGGAAGCCGACCGGCGCGAGTTCGTCGAGGCGCTGTTCTGGATGGCGTTTCACGGATGCGGCTGGGCCGGTCTGCCGGAAGCGCGCTGGAACGCCGAGAGCCTGCGCCGCAAACGCCAGCGCTGGCGCGACCGCGGCTGGCTGGCGCTGTTGCAGTCGGCCGCCTCCAATGTCGGCCTGCCGGACTGGTTGCGCGCCGTCGCGGTGGTCGCGTTCGATCCGGCGCATCACGTCCCGCGCGCCACGTCCCGCGGGACGTGGATGCGGGGCCCGCGCAGTGGCGATGCACCCGGCGACGCGGCGCCAGACGGGACAGGCGTCCTTGTCCCGGACGCGTCGTTCCACGTCCCGGCCGACGTCCCGGCCGTGCCCCAACCCACGTCCCGCGATGGCGAGCCGGGACGTGAGGCGGGACGTGATGCGGGACAGGGTGCGGGACGTGAGGCGGGACGGGGTGCACGCGCGCAGGGCGTGTCCGTCATCGCCTTGGACCAGGCCTCGATGGAAGAGCTGGCGCGCCTGATCAGCAGCGCGATGGGCAGCGGCGGCGGCGGCGGCGGCGGACGTGGCGGGCGCGGGCGGGGCGGGCGCAGCGAGCTTGCGACCGTTTGGGGCGACGTACCGGTTGCGGCCAAGGCAGGGCTCGCGGTCGCGATCGCGCTGCTCACCGCCTCGACCATGACGCCGATCTATCTGCGCGGGATGAGCCCGTTTGCGGGCGACCTGCGCGACAGTTTCGACCTGCCGATGTGGGCGGCGACGCTGGTCGTCGTGTTCGGCCCGCCGATCTACGTGCTGCTGGTGATGGGCATCGTCTACGCGCTGGTGCGGCGCGGTCAGCGGATGCGCGAGCGCCGCGGATGAGTCCTGGTGGCGGCTGACCAGACCGCCGCACTCGTTCCCGGACATCTCGGCCAGGACGTTGATGTGCCAGCGCAAAGTGCGCGACATTGGGCCATGCGATCCCTGGTCTGCCTTACGCTCCTCACGCTCGCCGCCGCGTCCCCCGCGCACGCGGCCTACGACCCCAATATCACGGCGCGCGAGCGGGCTTTTGCCGCGTCGGTGCAGGCCGCGATCAAGCGCGAGGATTCGCGCTGGATCGCCGAGAACATGCGCTATCCGATCCGCGTCTGCGTCGGCGCGCAGCTGACGCAGATCAAGGACAAGACCGCCTTCCTGCGCGATTACAGCCAGATCGTCGACGACCGCGTGCGCAAGAACGTGGCGGCCCAGGACCTGAACACGCTGACCAAGAACTTCCAGGGCGTGCTGCTGGGTGGCGGCAGCATCCTGATCTACGACGACGGAAGCGAAGCAGCACCGGAAGCGCCGTCGCGCAGCCAGGCGCTGGTGCTGAACGCCGCGCCCACCGAAGAGACGCGCGGCCATCCGCTGATCATCGCGATCAACAACAGCTCGGTCGATTTCACCAGCCGACGGCCCGCCTGCAGCTGAGAGGCAGAGATTGCCGAGGTTGGTGATCCCGCTCGAACTCGGAGCACGTGATTAAAAGTCACGCGCTCACACCGCCCGCGCCACCGGCCCCTGCACGCCGCTGCAGCACCCGCACGCCGCGCGACGCCAGGAACGAGATCGCGAAATAGACCAGCGCCGCGAACAGATACATCTCGACCAGCCGTCCGTCGCGTTGCGCGATCTGTGAGGTGACGCCGAGAAAGTCGGGCAGCGACACGACATAGACCAACGACGTGTCCTGGAAGAGCACGATCGTCTGCGTCAACAGCACCGGCAGCATGTTGCGGAACGCCTGCGGCAGAATGATCTTGGCCATCACCTGCAGCTTGCGCAGCCCCAGCGCCAGGCCGGCATCCTGCTGTCCGATCGGGATCGACTGAATCCCGGCGCGGATGATCTCGGAGAAATACGCCGCTTCGAACAAGGTGAAGGTGATCAGCGCCGACGCAAACGCGCCGACCGGGATCGGACGCGCCGCACCGGTCGCCCATTGCGCCAGATACGGCACCAGGAAATAGAACCAGAAGATCACCAGCACGAGCGGCAGCGACCGCATCAGATTGACGTAGCCGGTAACGATGCGCGCCAGGATCCCCAAGCCCGACAGTCGCGCGACCGCGAGCATCGTGCCCAGCACGATGCCGCCGGCGGTGGCGAGCGCGGTCAAGGTCAGCGTGAAGGTCAGCCCGTCGCGCAGCAGGTACGGCAGCGCGCGCAGGATGACGTCGAAGTCGAATTTGTCGAACATGCTACGCGCTCCGCCCGTCATGGCCGGCCCCGGATCGGGTCCGGGGTAGACTCTTGTGCCGGCCATCCACGCGACGGGATGAATCCGTACGCGCGATCGTTGGTGCGGCGTTTGCATCGCGTCGCGTGGATGCCTGGGACAAGCCCAGGCATGACGTGAAGGGGAGCGGGTGCATCGCCGCTACGCCTTCGCCGGCTGCGCCGTGATGTAGCCGGGCAGGGCGACGGCGCGTTCGAGGCGGCGCATGCACGCCACCACCACGAGATTGAGCACGAGATAGAGCAGGGTCGCGACGGTGAAGGCCTCGAAGATCTGGAACGAGAATTCCTGCATTGCGCGCGCTCGCGCGGTCAGCTCGAGCAGCCCGATGGTCAGCGCCACCGACGTGTTCTTGATCGTGTTGAGAAACTCCGAGGTCAGCGGCGGCAGGATGATGCGGTAGGCCATCGGCAGCAGCACGTAGCGATAGACTTGGCCCGTCGTGAAGCCGAGCGCCTGGCCGGCCAGGCCCTGGCCGTGCGACAGCGAGGAAATGCCCGCACGCACCTGCTCGGCGACGCGCGCCGAACTGTAGAGGCCGAGCCCGATGATCGCGGTGTAGAGCGGCGCGTTGCGCAGCGACTTCATCCACGTGCCCCAGTCGTGCGGCAGCAGCTCGGGCAGGATGAAGTACCAGAGGAACAGCTGCATCAGCAGCGGCGTGTTGCGGAACAGCTCGACATACGCGCTCGCCGCGCGCTGCGCCCAACGGTTCGGCAAGGTGCGCGCGACGCCGACCAGCGACCCCATCACCAGCGCGATCGCCCACGCGCCGATGGCGGTGAGCATCGTCCATTTGAGCCCCGCCAGCAGCGTCCCGAAATAGGTGAGCTGCCCGTCAGGCGAGAGATCCCACAGGATCCCCCAGTTCCAGCGGTAGCTCACAAATTCCCCGCGAAAGCGGGGATCCATGGCGGCAACAGTGCGCGACGGTTCCGTATGGTCATCAGCGTGGATCCCCGCTTGCGCGGGGAATCAACTCAATACGAAGCCGGATCCCCGCTATCGCTCGGATTGGCGAACGCCTTCTTCAGCGCCGGGCTCATCGGCACGTGCAAGGTCAAGCCATGCAGCGGGATCGGCTGCATGAACCATTTGTCGTACAGCCTGGCGCCCTCGGGGCTGCGGTAGAAATCGGCCGTCGCCTTGTCGACCACGGCCTTGAACGCGGCGTCGTCGCGGCGGAGCATGATGGCGTACGGCTCGGGGGTCGAAAACGCGTCGTCGGGAATGACATAGGCGTCGGGCGTCTTCGAGGCAGCGACCAGACCCGCCAGCAGAATGTCATCCATCACGAAGGCGGCGGCGCGATCGGTTTCGACCATCAGGAACGCCTCGGCATGATCCTTGGCGGGCAGGATGTTGACGCCGAGATTGCGCTGCACGTTGACGTCGTTGAGCTGCTTGATGTTGGTCGTGCCCGAGGTCGACACGACATTCTTGCCTTTGAGGTCGTCGATCTTGACGATCTTGCTCGCCTTCTTCGCGACCATGCGGCTGGCGGTGAGGAAATGCGTGTTGGTGAAGGCGACCTGCTTTTGCCGCTCGGCATTGTTGGTGGTCGAGCCGCATTCGAGATCGACCGTGCCGTTGGCGATCAGCGGAATGCGCGTCGCCGACGTCACCGGCGCCATGTTGACGGTCAGCTTGTCGAGC
Organism: Rhodospirillales bacterium; assembly: GCA_028291365.1. GTDB lineage: Bacteria > Pseudomonadota > Alphaproteobacteria > BOG-932 > Roseiterribacteraceae > Roseiterribacter. Next base: position 30,394 of record JAQGIE010000235.1, on the reverse strand, counting down.
TTGAGCTCGCGCTTCACCGCGTCGACCACCTTCATGCAGATCTCGAGCGCGTAGCCGACCGGCTTCTGACTGTCGTCGAGGAACGAGAACGGCACCGACGATTCACGGTAGCCCAGCGTGATCGCGCCGCTGTCCTTGATCTTCTTCAGCGTGCCATCGAGCGCCGCCTGGGCGCAGGCCGGGCCGGCGGCGAGCAGCGACGCCAGGAGCCCAAGCGTGACGGATGCGGCGAGCAGTCGGCGGTGCATGTTGGTCTCCTGGGTGGTTCGGCGCGGAAGCGTCGGCCACGATACACGATCGACGTGCGCCGCCTACGACTGGCCGCGGAGGCGGGCAAGGCGGTCGCCGGCGCTCAGCGTCGGCGCGGCTGCCCGCGCTTGGTGGCGCCACGCGGAGCGGTCGAGTAAGCCGCCGGTCGCTCGGCGACGCCGCCGCCCGACGGCACGTGCGCCAGCCCCATTCGCGCCGCGATCTCGCCGAGACGCTTGTCGCGTGTCCACAGCCCTGCATCCTGCGTCAGTCGCAGTGACGCAAGCAGATGTACGTCGATATAGCCGAGCCCGGTTCCGTCCAGCTTCTGCGCGGCGATCAGCTGGAGGACTTCGTCGTCGGTGGCGACCTGCGCTTGCGGCAGCTTTCGCAGCAAGCGCAGTACATTGTCGCGCTGTCGCATCCGGCCGAGCGCCAGTTCGCCGACAACGAACGGATGTACCAGCGTGTCACCCTCGTCGAGCAGCCGCGCAAGCGCTGGGTCGTCGGCGTGCAAATGGTCGATCCAGACTGAGGTGTCGACCAGGATCATGACGCTTTCGAGCGCCGCCGCGGGATCGGCTGCAGATCCGGCTCCGTGCCGCCCATCCGCGCCAGACGCCGGGCGCTTTCGCGCTGGACCAGCAGCGTCAGCGCCGCGCGCACCAAAGCCGACTTTTCCCGAATGCCGGTGAGCATCTGCGCGCTGGCGAGAAGCTCGTCATCAATGGCAATGGTGGTGCGCATGGGCTGGCTCCTGAATAGGCACGGATGTTGGCATCAGATGATGCTAAAAACAATGCCGGAGCCAGGGTCGACGCCCCTTACCCCCCGCTGCCCGAAGCAGCCGCTGCCGTCTTCGGCGGCGGCGCGCCGGCGTCCAGGTGATCCCAGTTGAGGATCGCGTTGAAGCCGAGGAAGTAGCTGCCCTGCGTCTGCCAGCGCCAGAACGGACGCAGCGCGTAGAGCACCATGTGGCCCTTGCCGCTGGGCACGTCGACGATCAGCGCCTTGTTGGTCAGCGCCTGGCCGCCGGTGAGCAATCCGCTGAGCAGGATCTCGTCGGCCTTGGCCGGGAACTGCATCACGGTGCGCGGCAGCTTGTCCGGCTCGGCGCCGAACGAACGCGGCGAGGGCGGTGAGGCCGCCGCATCCGGCTTCTTCTCCACCGGCGGCGCGTCGCCGGCCCAGGACGAGAGCTGCGCCGGCACCGCGTTCGGCGTCACGTTCTGGCTCAGCCGCGCGCCCGGTGCGTTGGGGTCGAAATACGGGTTGATCCCGGCACCGCGGCCGACCGTCAGCACCGGCGCCTGCGAGAAATAGACCGGCATCTCCTTGCCGTCATAACCGTAGACCAGCGGGCTCGCTCTGTCGGCGATGACGCCGCGCATGATCGAGCCCTTAGTGAACAGGTCCGACGGCTTGGTGACGCTGACGCCCGCGGCAATGCCGTACTCGATCAGCATCTCCACCGTCGAACCGTCGCCGATCAAGGTGCCGCCCGCATCGACGAACTTCTTGAGCTCGGCCAGGCCTTCCACGCCAAGCCCGCCGCGAATGTCGTCGGCGGAATCGAGCGCGCCGAGATTGGGGGTCAGCTCGCTCTTCTTGTACGGGATCGGATCCTTGCCGTTCATGGCAACGCCGGTCACCTGGTCCTGCGCGCTGCCGCCCACCGTCGGATAGATCAGCACGTCGTACTTCTCGCGCAGATTGCCGTCGCGCACCTTGATGTCGGCGAAGTAGGTGTACGGAATCCCGTAATGATCGAGCGCGGCGCGCCACCAGCCTTCATCCTGCGTGCGCAGCCAGGAATGCAGATAGCCGATGCGCGGCGCGGTCAGCGCGTGCGACTTGACCGCAGGTGCGCGCGACACCGCTTCGCCGACGAGGCCGAGCTCGGCGGCGACTTTCTCGACCGCGGCGCGATCGGCGTCCTGAAGGATGAAGCTGCCGGCCGCGTATTTGTGGCCGCTCACGTCGAAGGCCTCTTCGGCCGCCGACATCTTCGCGTCCTTGAGCCTGAAGCGCAGCGCGACGAGCTGGTTGTCGCCGGTATGGTTGAACAGGATCGTCGCGCCCGACCCGGTGACCGCGCCTTTCTGCGTCACGTCGGCGGTCAGCAACGTCATCTTCTGGTTTAGCACGGCGGGATCGCGCACCGTCTTGAGCTCGACATTGCGCATATACTGCATCGTCCAGCCGGTATCGTCGTACGGGCGCGGATTGGCGGCCGGGTAGTTCTGCACGCTGAGATACATGTCGGCGAGCGTGCGATAGGGCTGGTCGCCGCGAATGACGTAATCGCCCGCCGCGACGTTGACGCCGCCGGCGGTGAAGGCGGCGTTGGCGGTGCTGATTTCGACACCCTGGATGCGCAGCGTGTTGAGCATGTCGGCGACGTTGAGCCTGGCGGTCTGCTTGGCCGGGATCACCCAGGCATTGACCGCGTTCGGCGCCTTGCCGGTGTCGATCGCGCGCTTGTTCTTGAGCCAGTAATTTTCCAGATACAGCTCGTGGTCGGTGGCGACCTTGTTGAGCGCGAAAAGCAGCGCCGATTCCTGGATGTTGACCGTGTTGCGCGGTCCCCAGGCGATCGAGGGCAGCGGCGGGTTGGGCCGGTACCATTCGCGGCTGGTCACGGTCGGCGGCAGTTTGAGCTCTTTCTGGATGTCGGGCCCGTAGCTCTGCACCTCGTAGAAGCGCCCGAACGAGTTGTGCGTGACTGCGATCCAGAACAGATAGTTCGGCACCCACCCGTCATAGAAACCGTAGGTCCAGACGCCCGGCACGCCGCGCTTGGCCATCTCCATCACTTCGGTCTGCGCCAGCAGCCACCATTCGTTGGTCTGGATGGCATCGAGCGACGGATTGTACGGACCGGTGCCGGTCGAGGCGTAGAGATAGGACTGCGCCTCGTGCAGGTCGTGCAGCACGGTCGGATGCCATTCCAGCATGCCCGCGGTGATGCGCTGGGTCAGCTTCAGCACTTGCCCCATGCCGTCGCGATTGTTGTCGTGCGCGACGTAGCGGCCCCAATACATCAGCGGCGGCTTCGGCTTGCCGGTCTTCTTGCCGTAGTAATAGGTGTCGACATGTTTCTCGCGCCCGTCGACTTCGACCACCGGCGTGATGAACGTGATCGCGTTCTTGCGGATCGTCTCGATGAACGGCGTCTCTTCGACCGCGAGCCGGAAAGCGAGTTCGATCAGCGTCTCGGGCCCGCCCGTCTCGGGCGAGTGGATGCCGCTGGTGAGCCAGTAGATCGGCTTGGCGCTCTTGATCAGCTTGCGCGCCTGTTCTTCGGTCGTCTTGCGCGGATCACCCAGCGCGGCGAGCGCCTGCTTGTTCTCGTCGAGCGTCTTGAGCACCGCCTCGTCGGCGATCGCGATGGTGAAGATATCGCGCCCTTCTTCGGTCTGTCCGTTCTTCCAGAAGCGCACCCGCGGCGAAGTCTTCGCCAGCTCTTCGTAATAGCGCTCGATGTCCTTGGCGTAGGTCAGCTCGCCCGGCGTGCCGGGAATGCGGCCGAAGAATTTGAGCGGCGAGGGCACGCTGTCCGACGCCGGCATGTGATCGACCAGCTCGGTGGTGATGCGCTTGTCGATCAGAAACTGCTCGATCAGCTTGCCGTACTCGGCGTCCTGCTTCTGGAGCGGCGCGGTGGCGGCATCCTCGGCGGCCGCGGCGGCCACGCCGGCGGACAAGGTCGAGGTGGCGAGGATGGCTGCGCACAATGTCAGCGCGCACGAAGCTGCGAGATGCTTTTTCATTTGGTGTTCCCTGTCGAGGCCCAATGCCTCTATCAGGCGCCGCAAGGCCTTTGTCCACGCGGGAATTGCGTCGGCTTTTTATTGCACCCGGACGGTTCGGCCGGTGCCAAGCCGGATGCCGGGCGGGGGCTTTCCGGGCCGTTCCGGTCGCGCGCGCCGGGCGCGAAGGCGGGCGTCCGTGCAACGATTTCGCCTTCCACCCGTTCGAACGTCCGATCCCCGCGCATTCACCCGCGCGGGCGCAAGAGCAACGGAACGGAGAGACCCATGCCCATCAAGAACGTCCAGGACTTCCTGATCGAGGAATTGCGCGACACGTTGAGCGCCGAAAAGCAGCTGGTGAAGGCGCTGCCCAAGATGGCCAAGGCGGCCACCGATCCGCAGCTGCAGGAAGCCTTCCTGACCCATCTCGAAGAAACCAAGACCCAGGTCGAGCGGCTGGAAAAAGCCTTTGCCGAACTGGACACCGCGGCGCGCGCCAAGACCTGCGAAGCGATGAAAGGCCTGGTCGAGGAAGGGCAGGAGCTGATGGAAAAAGACCTGCCGCCCGAATTTCTCGATGTCGGTCTGATCATCGCGGCGCAGAAGGTCGAGCATTACGAGATCGCAGCCTATGGCTCGCTCGTCACCCTCGCCAAGTCGCTCGACCTGCGTCCGGTCGCGATGCTGCTCGCCGAAACGCTGGACGAGGAAAAGAACGCCGACAAGCTGCTGACCAAGCTCGCCGCCGGCGGCATCAACCGCAAGGCGATCTCGATCGGCGCCAAGGCCGGCGCCAGGACCAGGGAAGTCGCGTAATGGAACGGGCCGGGCGCCTGGCACGTCCGGCCCTTCTGCTCGGGGTGACAAGTAGGGGCGGGATGGATACCGGTTCGCTTCAGCGAAAACGCGCCAACTCAAAAAGGTAGAAACCATGATCCGATCCGATTGGATCGGATGATGCTTTAGTCCGCCGGACTCGCGCCGCGCGCGTCCTCGTCGCCATTGCCATCGCCATGCAGCGCGAGCGGCGAGGTCGAGCGGTTTTCATACAGCTCCGCCACGTCGCGATAGACCGCGATACAGCCGGCCTGTCGCAGCGTCGCGGCGTCGAACGCGCCGCCCAGCACGCCGATGGTGCGAAGCCCGACGACCGAAGCGGCCTGCACGTCATAGATCGTGTCGCCGACCGCCAGCACGCGCTGCACCGACGGCGAGCCCAGCCGGTCGAGCACCGCTTCGAAAATGTCGGGCGCGGGTTTCGAATGCTGCACGTCGTCGATGCAGGCGATCACGTCGACCAGATCGGCGGTGCCGGTCAGGCGCTGATAATGTTCGATGTCCGCCTGGTCGCCCGACGAGCCCAGCGCGACCTGGATGCCCGCTTGGCGCAGCGCGCGGAACAGCGGCGCCACCATCGGAAAGGGCCGCACCTCGGGGCGGTGCTGGGCGTGAAAGATCTTGCCCTGCAGATCGGCGATGCGGTCGTGCGTGGCCTTGCGCTCGTGCGGCAGCAGAAACGGCAACAGCTGGTCGGCGCCTTTGCCCATCTGGTTACGGACCGCGTCGCGCGCGACGTCGAAGCCGGAGCGGACCAGCGCCTCGTGCCAGGCGATGATTTCGTGTTCGACTGAATCGACCAGCGTGCCGTCGACGTCGAAAATCACAGCGTGGATCATGCGTTCTGAGGAACCGGCCAAAGCCACTTAGGTTTCCCGAGACAGGCCAAGCAGTTTGCGCGCCGGGCGATGAAGCTGGATGAAAAACTGAAGACCAGCCTGGACGAGACGCGCATGCTCGTCCTCGGGTGCCAGGTCCTGGTCGGATTCCAGTTTCAGGCGGGCTTTCAGAACAATTTCGACGGCTTGCCGCTGGCGGCGCGGATCGCGACCGCGGTGGCGCTGTTGCTGCTGGTGGCGTCGCTCGCGAGCCTGATCGTCCCGGGCACGCAGCACGCCCTGGTCGATCGCCACGAAGCGACGCGGCGGATCGAAAGCTGCATCAACCGAAGCGCGGGCATCGCCCTGCTGCCGCTGGCCTTCGCGCTCGCCATCGACATGGCGCTGGCGTTGCTCCGTGTCGGCGGGATCTGGTTGGCGCTGAGCGTGGGCGCGGTGTTCGGCGGACTCGCTCTGTCGTTCTGGTACCTGCTCGAACTGCGCGACCGGGCAAAGCACGGCGCGCGCGAGCGTGAAGCGGCGGCGGCGCAGCCGGGAGGAGAAGCCCCGATGTCGCAGAAGATCACCTACATGCTGACCGAAGCGCGCACCATCCTGCCCGGCGTGCAGGCGATGCTGGGCTTCCAGCTCGCGGTCGTGCTCACCGCGGGGTTCGACACGCTGCCGGACTATGCGCGCTGGTTGCACGTTGCGGCGCTGGCATTCATGGCGCTGGCGATGATCCTGCTGATGGCGCCCGCCGCCTATCACCGCATCGTCTATGCCGGCGAGGACAGCGAGCGATTTCTGGGGCTGGGCGGGCGCATGGTGCTGGCGGCAACGGTCCCGCTGGCGCTCGGCCTTGCCGCCGATTGCTGCGTGGCGGTCGAGAAGATCGCGCATTCGACGCCGGCCGCGATCACCTGCGGGCTGGCGGTGCTGCTGGCGCTGGTGACGGTGTGGCACGCCGTGCCGCTGTGGCTGCGCCGGCGCTGAAACGGAACCGGCCTCGGCGCCGCCAGTTCACGTTAGGTACAGCCCACGCCTGGTCGCGACCGAACGGCCGGCGACGCGGCGGTTTCCCCCCAGCTCGTCCACAAGCCGCATGGAGGAAAGCACATGTCCGAACGGAAATTCGCCATCGTCACCGGCGCATCGACCGGCATCGGGCTGGAACTGGCGCGGTTGTGCGCGCAGCACGGCTTCGACCTGCTGATTGCCGCCGACGAACCCGAGATCGAAGAAGTCGCGCAAAGGTTGCGCGCGCACGGCACCAAGGTCGAGGCGCTGGAAGTCGATCTTGCCGACACCGACGGAATCGACGAGCTCTGGGCCGCCGTGAACGGGCGGCCGGTCGACGCGCTGCTGGCCAATGCCGGGCGCGGACTCGGCAAGGGCTTTCTCGACCAGGATTTCGGCGACGTGCTGCGCGTGGTCGACACCAACATCACCGGCACGATCTATCTGCTGCAGCTGGTCGGGCGCGAGATGCGCACGCGCGGCTTCGGACGGATTCTGATCACGGGCTCGATCGCGGGCTTCATCCCGGGCACCTACCAGGCCGTCTATAACGGCACCAAGGCGTTCCTGGATTCCTTCTCGTGGGCGCTGCGCACCGAGCTGAAAGGGACCGGCGTCACCGTCACGTGCCTGATGCCGGGTGCAACCGACACCGAGTTCTTCGAACGCGCCGACATGATGGACACCAAAATCGGGCAGGAGAAAAAAGCCGATCCCGCCACCGTGGCGCGGGCCGGCTTCAACGCCATGATGAATGGCGACGGCGACGTGATCACCGGCTGGAAGAACAAGATGCAGGCCGCGCTGGCGCACATCATGCCGGCCTCGGTCGCGGCCGAGCTGCATCGCGACATGGCCAAACCGGGCGGGGCCGAGAAGCCGTAGCAGGCGATTGAAAATCCTGCCGCAGCCGCGCCGGGCATGGCGGTCGTAAAAGAGTCTCACCGCAGAGAACGCAGAGAACACAGAGGTATTCTGGAGTGCGGCGCGATACGCATCATCCTCGATTGACCTCCTGACGCGCGCTTTGCGCGTCGATCAAAACCGGATCTGGCCGGAAGGATCGGTCGTCGCAGTCCCTCTGTGTTCTCTGTGTTCTCTGTGTTCTCTGCGGTAAAATCTTCGATCTCTGACGAAGATGCGTCTTCGCAGATACGCGCTGCATGTTTCAACAGCGCTCGCGCGAGTCATGCGGCTGCGCCGCCCCACCGGCGCAGCCGCGTTTGCGAGATTATTTCCCCGACAGATCGACCTGCTGCCGGTCGGTCGACTTGACCGGTTTCTCACCCGGCGCATGCGCCATCGACTTGGTGCGCGCGGTGAGCTGGTCGTCGCGAATCTTTTCGTGCGTCATCGACTTGCTCCAGGTGCCGCCGCCTTCATTGGCTTGCGCCTTGGCCTGGCCGTTGAGCCCGTTACTGCCGGTTTCGTTCAGGTGCGACTTGGTCGATGCCTTGCCGTCCGCGGTGGCGGCGCTGCCGCCGATCGCGCCCGACTGACTCGACGCGTCCGGCGTCGTCGACGAGCCGCCGGTGCCGAGCGTGGTGGCGCTGCTCGTGCCGCTGGCGGCGCTGCCGCCGCTGCCGATCGTGCCGGTGCGTCCGGTGCTGCCGCCGGTGCCGGTGGTGGACGCGGACTGCGCGTCGGCGCCGCCGCAAGCGAGCAGCGCGACGGTGAGCACGGCGAGGCTGGTTCGGAGTCTCATTTCTTCCTCTCGGTGATGGTACCGTCGTCATGGACGAAACAGTCGGCCTTGCTGGCGCCGTTGCCGCTCTCGACGCGCACGCCGCTGCCGCCGGCGGTGGTCGACGACGACAGGCTGCCGTCGGCATGCGTCGTCACCGACGACGAGGTGCCGCCGCCGCTTCCGTGCACGACACGGCAGCGCCGCCCGTCGCTGGTCACGATGGTGGTTTCGCCGTCGCGGGTCGTGACGGCGCTGCTGGTGCCGCTGCCGCCGCTACTGCTGCTGCTCGACGAGCTGGTGCTTTGCGCATGCGCGTCGCATGCGCTGAGCAGCGCCAGCAGCGCGAATGGGATGATCTGCTTCATGTGCCTCTCCGGCGGGCGGCGCCGGATCGCGCCGCCCGCGCCTGCAATCAACGACTAGCGGCTGCTGTCGCTGCTGTTGCTGTTGTCGCTGCCCCGGTTGCTCTTGTGCTTGGTGTGCTTGGTGTGGTCGCGGTTCGACGTTGCCGGATCGGAAGCGGCGCCGGCCGAGCTGCCGCCCGTGCCCATCGAGCTCGACGACGTGCCATCGCCGGCGCTGGTGCCGCCGGTACCCATCGTGCTCGACGAACCGCTGCCGCTGCCGCTGCCCGCGGCGCTGCCACCAGTGCCGAGCGACGACGACGAGGTGCCCTTGCCGGCCGACGTGCCGCCGGTGCCGAGCGTCGAAGCGGTGCCGCTGCCGCTGCCGCTACCCGCAGCGCTGCCGCCGGTGCCGATCGAGGACGACGAGGTGCCGTTGCCGGCCGAGGTGCCGCCGGTGCCGAGCGTCGAGGCGCTGCCGCTGCCCGACGGACCGCTGCTCGACGAGCTGCCGCCGGTGCCCAGCGTCGACGACGAAGTGCCGTTCCTGGTCGAGGTGCCGCCGGTGCCGGTGGTGCTGCTGCTGCTTTGCGCCAGCGCGATCGCGCTGGTACTGGCGAGGAACACGGCCGCAAGCGCGCCGGTGATCAATTTGCGTTGCATGAACTCACTCCGTTGAGACCAACCTTGCCCACACAATCGACCTTGCCGAAGGCCTGTTCCTGTCAGCGCGGTGACAATTCAGAGGCGCGTATTTTGCAGGATGGAAGCGGGTTTATGCGCTGCTGCACACGCGAAAACTTGCGTGGGAACTATTTCGGTCGCGGCTCTTTCAGGTCGCGGCCGGCTGCGATCAGCCCGCCGTCACGCGCTGCGCGCACCGCTTCGATCAAGGTGCGTGCCGCATTGCCCACTTCGCACCGGATCGCGTCGTCCTTGTCGAGCGCGGCGTGGCTGGTGGCGTAGGGTTCGTAATACCCGACATAGCGATCGATCTGCGCCGCGTGTCCCGCGTCGAGCAGCCCCATCGACGACAACCAGTCCGACAGCGCGCGGCGCACATTCTCGGCGCCTTCGGCATCGCCATGCACGACCACCGAATAGATCCGTCCGGCGAGGTGGCGCGGATAGTCCCAACCTTCGAGTTCGATCTCTTTGGCCTTGGCCGCGTCCTTGCCGTGCGTGCGCGACGGATCGGGATTGCCGCCGTCGGCACACACCAGCCGGTCCATCATCAGCTTCAGCGGCGACGTCGCCTGGTACCAATGGACCGGGGTCACCAGCATCACGCCCTGCGCTTCGACCCATTTGGGATAGATCTCGTTCATCCAGTCCTGGGTCTGGCCGAGCGCGTAGTTGGGATAGCAGGAACACGGCCAGTGACATTGGGCCGGTGAGGTCGAGAAGCACGCTTTGCACGGATGGATGTGGCGCCCGTATTCCGAAGCAAGGCGGCTGAGATCGAGCATCTCGGCCGACAGACCGTCGGCGATGCAGAGCTCGCGCGCGATCGCGGCCAGCCGCCAGGTCTTCGACATTTCGCCGGGGCAGGTGTGCTCGCTGCGCGGCGACGCGACGACGATCAGGATGCGCGGCGCGGCGCCCGCATCGTCATGCCGCGCCTGCGCCGCGTGGATCGCGTCGCGCGCCTCGATCCAGTCGACGGCGAGATCGTAGTCGGGATCGGCGAAGCCGGGTCCGGCCTTGCGCGTGGCCGGGCTTTTGCGCGAATGGCGGTAGCCGTCCCAGGCCGCGCCCGCCACGGCCTCGAGCTGCGCCCGCAGCGCGTCGAAGGCGGGATCGCGGAAGGTCGACAGAAAGCGCTCGCGAAACGTCGTTTCGTCGAGTGTCGGGCTCGGCATGCCCTGGCGTGGTTCGGTGTCCTTCACGTGCATCGCCTCCCGGTTGCGGAACCAACGGCAGCGCGGAAATCTTCGTTCCTGTCGAATTGTGGGCGAGGGCGGGGAGGCGGCGGGCAGTGGTCTCATCGATGCAGCGCAAGCGGGCGTGGTTCGGTGGCCGTTCGCGTGGTACCGGCGTGGAATGAACCAGCCCGTCATCCGTCCCGTCGTGCGCGACGACTACGACTCCTGGCTTCCCTTGTGGGACGGCTACAACGCCTTCTATGGCCGCTCGGGCGCCACCGCCTTGCCGCGCGAGATCACGCGCACGACCTGGGAACGGTTTTTCGACGCGTACGAGCCGGTGCATGCGCTGGTGGCGGACAGCGGCGGCGTGCTGCTCGGCCTGGCGCATTATCTGTTTCACCGCAGCACCATCGCGGTGGCGCCGAGCTGTTACATGCAGGATCTGTTCACCAGCCAAGACGCGCGCGGCAAGGGCGTCGGCCGCGCGCTGATCGAAGGCGTCTACGACCAGGCGCGTCGCGCCGGCCTGCAGCGCGTTTATTGGCACACGCACGAAACCAACCGGACCGCGATGCAGCTCTACGACAAGGTCGCCGAGCATTCTGGTTTCGTCGTGTACCGGAAGACGGTCTGAACCGCCGCGCGTCAGGCGTTGAGATTGTACTTCATGATGCGCCCGTGCGGCCCGTCAATGTCGCGCTCGAGCGCATAGACGTCGCCGGCCGGGCCGCGTCGCTGCGCCAGCGCCGCGTCGATGTCGGCGGCGTCCTGGGCATCGAGCCGCAGCGCGTCGGTCTGGACATGCACGGCCAGGTTTCGCGTGCTGGTGGCGCCGACGATGGCGGCCAGGACGTTGGACCGGTCGAGGATCGCGCGCACCGCGACGCTGGTGATTTCGACGCCGTGCTTCTGCGCCACCCGCGCGAGCACCTGCAGCAGCGACTGGAATGCCGCCCAGCCGCCGAACTCGTCGATGATCAGCTTGTATTTGACCAGCGAGCGGTTGGTGAAACCCGCGGTCGGCTCGGGCTCGCCCAGCCAACGCTGCGACAGAAACCCGCCCGCGATGGTGCCGTAGCAGAGCAGGCCGATGCCGTGCCCGGCGCAGTAGGCCGCCATGCCGCCGGCGCGCGCACGGTCGTCGAGCAGTGAATATTGCAGCTGGTGCGTCGCCACCGGCACACCTGCGTCGAGCAGCTCGGCCAGGCGCGGCTGGTCGAAATTGGTGACGCCGATGCGGCGGATCTTGCCCGCGCGACGCAGCCGGTCGAGTTCGAGCGCGGTTTCGACATAGCGCGGCACGGCGTAGTTCCACCAATGGAACTGCACCACGTCGAGCGCCTCCATCCCGAGACGTTGCAGCGAACGGTCGATGATGGATTCGATGTAGCCGCGATCGATGCGCTCGAGCCGGCCGAGATCGGGCACGAACTTGGTCTGGACCTGGATGCGACGAGCATGGTCGGGAAAGCGGCGGCGGAAATCGCCGATCAGCTTCTCGACGTCGGTATAGATGTCGGCGCAGTCGAACGTGGTGACGCCGGCCTCGACGAAGGCGGCCATGTCGTGCAGCGCCTGATCGCGGTCGATCGCGCCGTGATCGCCGGCCAGGTGCCAGCCGCCTTTGATCAGCCGCGAAATGTCGTAGTCGTCGCCGAGCCGGATGCGCGAGATCATCGATGCGCTTGCCTATGGTGCTTTCGTGCCGGTGGTCTCGGAACGGCGAAACCGCCGCTTGGCGAGACGGGTGATGCGCAGCCGCGTCGCGCACAGCGGATCGGGACAGGCGATTTCGGCGTCCGACGTCATCCAGTCATTGCGGTCGGTTTCGCGCTGCTTGGCCGCCAGCAGCGGCAGCACCGAAGCCAGCGAATAGATCGAAAAACCTTGGCCCGGCGGCAGGTACAGCATCTCGCCGCGCAGTTCGAAATGATCGCCGACCTTGGCGCCGCAATAGATCTTGCCGTCGGGCGGAGCCACCACCTCGACACGCAGATCATAGAGTTCGAAAGACGGTTCTTCGTCGCTGCTGGCCATCACCGGTCCTCCTGGTTGCGATGCGACCGTAGGTCTTTTTCATCGTCCTGCCCGGCCCCCGGATCCAGTCCGGGGCAGGCTTCATGCCGGGCATCCCCGCGACGCCGCTTTTCGAAGCCGGCTGCAGCACGTGGAGCGGTCGCAATCGCATGGATGCCAGGGACAGGCCCTGGCATCACGGAACGGTGGGTCCGAAGTGCGATCATGCGCCGGCATCATCGAAAGCCGGTGGCGCTGAATCAATTACCGTGGGCCGTGCTTTGATTTGCGCTGGACGCAAACTTGGGATCCGCACGCCATCCCGCGCACCCTCTCGTCATCCCTGCGGAACGCAGTGACGGCGGAGCCGTCAAAGCAGGGATCCAGCTATTTCAGCAGGGGCGTTGCCAGGACGGGATGTACTGCCCTCGCTCCCGTCCCTGCGTTCGCAGGGACGACGACGGGACTACTCCGCCGCTTCCGAGATCGCGGGATCGAAGCGCGCATTGTTGTTGAGATGCGCTTCGAGCACCGACAGGAGCCGCGTCGGCGCCGGGGCGAGCTGGCGGCCGAGCCGGCTCAACAGATTGACCGCGGTGCATTCCAGGATTGGATTGTCGACCGGGATCGCGATCAGCTGGCCGCTTGCCACTTCGTTCGCCACCGCCAGCACCGGCAGCAGCGTGACGAAACCGTCCGAGACCAGCATGTCGCGCAGCAGGCTGACCGAGTTCGAGGTCAGGCATGGCTGGATCGATACGCGCTCGCGCTCCTCGGCCAGCTTGATCAGCTGGCGCGTGCGCAAGGACGATTCCGGCAGGCACACATTGTACGGCAGCAGATCCGCCAGTTTGATGCAGGGATGGCGTGTCAGCGGATGGCCGGGCCGGACGATGGCGCGCAACGGCTGTTTGATCGAGACGCGCGCGCGTGACCGCGGATCGCTGCCGGATTCGAAGGCAAGGCCGAGATGCGCCTCGTCCTCGACCACCATGCGCGCAACCTCGTTCGACGAGGCGACCATGCGCACGTCCATCAGAATGCCGGGATGGTTCGACATGAAACGGCCGAGGACGCCCGACAGTGCCTGGCTGATGAAGCCTTCGCCGATGACCAGATCGATGCGGCCGCTGCGCAACCCTTTGAGATCGGCGAGGCGCTGGTCCAGCACTTCGCGCTGCGCGGTCTGCTCGCCGTAATAGTCGAGCAGCAGCTCGCCGGCTTCGGTCAGCTTGATCGAGCGGCGGCCATGTTCGATCAGCGCGACGCCGAGATCGGCTTCGAGCTGCGCGATCTGGCGGCTGATCGACGACACCGCGATGCCCAGCTTGTCGGCCGCCGCGCGCATCGAGCCGAGCTTGGCCGACTCGTAGAAGTAGCGAAGGTTCAGGTCCGACATGACGCTCCCGGCTTTGGTGAAGACATCATGCGAGGGACGTGCCACGCACCGCAATCACGTCGTGCGCCGCGCCTGTCGCGGCCATGGCACGGTCATTGATTGCGCCCAGGACAACGACCGGCGCCGTCCGCGTCATTGTACGCCGGCAGGCCTGCATGCAGGCTTCGCCACGAACCGCAGGGACGAGGGCACGAAAAAGCATGGCCGCAAGGCATTGGTCGTCGAATCTGCTGTTTCTCATCATCGCTATCGGCACCGAGGCCGGCATCGCGAATGTCTGGAAGTTCAGCTATCTGGCCGGCGCCAATGGCGGCGGCCTGTTTGTTGCGCTGTATTTCGCGGCGCTGGTGCTGATCGCGGTGCCGGCGCTGATGGCGGAGATGCTGATCGGCCGCCATGGCGGCCAGAGCGTCGTCGGCACCATGAACGTGCTGGTCACGCGGGACGGTATCGCACCCGCATGGCGCGTGTTCGGACCGCTCGCCACCATCACCGTGTTCCTGATCCTCAGCTACTATTTCGTGATCTGTGGCTGGATGCTCGACTATTGCTGGTTCGGGCTGCGCGGCGGCTTCGCCGGCATCGACGCGCCCGCCGCGTCGGACGCCTTTGCCGCGATGCTGGCCGATCCCGGCCGCATGGCGCTGTCGTCGGGCGTGATCGTGTTCGCCACCGCTGCGATCGTCGCGGGCGGCATTCATAAAGGCATCGAGCGCGTCTCCGGCGTGCTGACGCCGCTGCGCTTCGTCATCCTGCTGGCCTTGCTGATTTATTCGGCAGTGTTCGCCGATTTCGGTGCAGCCGCCCGGTTTCTGTTCACCGTCGATCCCAGCGCGCTGACGCGGGCGGTGGTCGTGACCGCCTTTGGCCAGGCGTTCTTCTCGCTCGGCATCGGCGTCGGCGTGATGATGACGATGGGTGCCTACATGAAGCGCGAATACTCGCTCGCCGGCGCGGTGCTGACGGTCGCGTTCGCGCAGGGTTTCGTGGCGATCCTCGCGGGCCTGTCGATTTTTCCGCTGGTCTTCACCTACGGGCTCGAGCCGACGCAGGGGCCGGGCCTGATCTTCGTCACCTTGCCCGTCGCGTTCGGGCAGATGCCGTATGGCCAGTCTTTCGGCACGGCGCTGTTCCTGCTGCTGTCCTTCGCGGCCTTGACCGCGACGATCGTCATTCTCGAAACCGTCGTCGCGGTGCTCGAAGAACGCACGCGCTGGACGCGGCCGGCGCTCGCCTTCGCCGCCGGGCTGGCGATCTGGCTGGCCGGGCTGGTCACCGTGCTGTCTTTCAACCGGTGGAAGGACGTGCACCCGTTGAGCTGGTTCGGTGTGGCGTCGACCAAGACGCCGTTCGAACTGCTCGATTACCTGACCTCGAATCTCCTGATGCCGTTGGGCGGGCTGATGGTGGCGCTGATCGCGGGCTGGTCGCTGTCGCGCACCGCCACGCGCGACGAGCTGCAGCTTGGCGACGGCGTCGCGTTCGCCTTGTGGCGCGGCGCGGTGCGCTGGCTCGTGCCGGTCGCGATCGTGATCATTTTTCTTTCGGTCCTGTAGCGGAGTCTTCGATGCTGAAACGTGCCTGTGCCGCGCTCGCTTTCCTGTTCCTGGTCGCCGGTGCGTACGCGCAGCAAGCCAGCGCGCCGGTCACCGCGCTGGTCGGCGGCAACGTCGTCGGGATCGACGGGGAGGCGGCGATCCAGAACGCGGTCGTGCTGATCGAAGGCGACCGCATCAAGACGATCGGACCCGCCGCGTCGGTGCAGGTGCCGGACGGTGCCAAGGTGGTGCAGATGGCCGGCAAGTGGCTGCTGCCCGGCTTGATGAACATGCACGTGCATCTCGGGCTCCGGCTGCCGGGTGCGGCGGGGGCCGCGCTGGCCAACGAGACCGATCCGCAGCAGGTGCTGCGCATGGCCAACAATGCGCGCCTGTCACTGCTGTCCGGCGTCACGACGGTGCGGCTGGTGGGCGAGAATCATGGCAACGATTTCGCGCTCAAGACCGCGATCCAGCGCGGCGAAGCGGTGGGCCCGCGCATCGAGACGGCGGGCGAGATCATCGTGCCCACCGGCGGCCACGGCAGGCTCGAAGCCGACGGTCCGTACGGGCTGGCGCGCGCCGCGCGCGAACAGATCAAAAAGGGCGCGAGCTGGATCAAGATCGCGGTGTCGGGCGGCATCGCCGACACCCATGGCAGCATCAACGCGGCGCCGATGACCGACGAGGAAATGTCGACCATCATCGAGGTGGCGCATCGCAACGGCGTCAAGATCACCGCGCATAACGGCTCGAACGAGGCGGCGGCGCAGGCGCTGAAATTCGGCATCGACGGGTTCGAGCACGGCTATCACCTCAGCGAAGCGACGCTGAAACAGATGAAGGCCAAGGGCACGTGGCTGGTACCGACCATCGTGGTCAGCCAGTCGGGCGCGATGGAGTTCTTCAAGAAGATCGGCTCGCCCGACTGGTATCTCGAGCGCGCGCGGAGCACCGGCAAGGACCATTGGGCGATGCTGCAGACCGCGATCAAGGTCGGCACGCCGATCGCGCTCGGCACCGACCAGTTCCCGTTCGAGCCCAACGAAGGCACCACCGCGACGATCCGCGAGGCCGAGCTGTATGTCGATGCCGGCATGACGCCGCTGAACGCGCTGCGTGCCGCGACCGTCGAATGCGCGCGGATGCTCGGGCTGGAGAAAGACGTCGGCCGCATCGGCGCGGGCAAATACGCCGACATCATCGCGGTCGACTCCGACCCGACCAAGGACATCAAGACGCTGCGCACGATCTCGTTCGTGATGAAAGGCGGCGAAATCGCGCGCAACGACGCGGTCGCGAGGTAATGAAGATCAACCACCAAGGCACCAAGGACACCAAGGGGCACCAAGAGAACGAGCTTGTGCGCGCAGCGCGCATGAAACCCTGGCGTCGCCGGAATTGGTGCGCGCTGCGCGCGCGGCAAGCGCTTGGTGATCCTTGGTGCTCTTGGTGTCTTGGTGGTGAAATTCTGATGGGGGCGGGATGACGATCGATCGACGCGCGCTGCTGCAGGCGGGACTGGCCAGCAGCCTCATCGCACCTTCGGCCGCCGCCGCCGCGCCGGCCGCCAAGCCGGCGATTCCCTTCGCCAACCTGCCCGCCCAGCAATCGCTGAGCCCGCGCGTCGACGCCTATGCGCGCGCCGCGCTCGACATGTCGCGGGTGGCGGCGTTGACGACGCGCTGCGAGCTGGATGTCCGGTACGGCGACAAGCCGGCGCAGCGTCTCGACCTCTATCTCCCCGACGATCCCAAGCTGCGCGACCTGCCGGTGTTCGTGAACATTCATGGCGGCGGCTGGCTGATCGGGTTCAAGGAATGGTGCGGGCTGAATGCGCCGGCGCTGGTCGACCTGCCGGCGATCTATGTGTCGGTCGAATACGGGCTGGCACCTGGCACGCCGCATCCGGGCGCGTTCCATGACTGCATGCAGGCGGTGGCGTGGGTCGCCAAGAACATCGCGCGCTATGGCGGCGATCCGAAGCGGATCCATCTTGGCGGCCATTCGGCCGGCGGACATCTGGCGGCGCTGGTGACGTTGCGGCGCGACCTGCATGCGCGCTTCGGCATCCCCGCCGGCACGATCCAGTCATGCTTTCCGTTCAGCGGCATTTTCGACCTGCGCGACCTCGGCATGTACGGCAATACCGGCCCCAGCCCGGCGCCGCCGAGCTTCCTCGCCAAGCCGGAGGACGCGGCCGATGCGTCGCCGATCACCTTCGTGCACGGGAACAAGACGCCGTTCTATGTCACCTGGGCCGAGAATGACGGCGCGCTGATCAAGTCGCAGGGACCTGCGCTGGTGCTGGCGCTGCGCAACGAAGGCGCCCGCGTCGAGGGCCACATGTTCGCGGGCTTCGATCATTTCTGGATTCATCTCGACCAGGCGTCGCCGACCAGCGTGTGGACCCGCACGCTGCGCGCGTGGATGAGCGGTGATACGGCAGCGGTGCGATAAAAATGCGCCACGCCACGCCATCCGTTGCGCGTACAGCAACAAAGAGCGCGTGGACCCGCGATTGAACCGACGCTGCGATGCCCGGACACTCGATCCTGCGGCGTGGAATACAGCTTTGGAGGCGAGATGGGGCCGATGAGACGCTTCGCGCTGGCAGCGCTGCTGGTGCTCTCGACCTACGCTACCGACGCCGTCGCGGCAGCGCCCGACCGGCTGACGCAGATGTTCCAATGGTGGAACCAGGCCTTCCGCACGCCGGGTGGTTTCAGCGAAGACGCGTTCCGCAAATATTTCACCGACGACGCCAAGCTGGTGATCGACGGACATGTCTCGGCCGACGGCGTCGCGGCCTGGGCCAGGCATTTCCAGCGCATTCAGGCCGGCGGCGGCGAGGTCGAGATCGTGGTGCCGTTCAAGACCGTGTTCCAGAGCGGCGACCGGATCTACACGCAGCACGTCATCCGCAGCCGCCGCGACGGGAATTCGGCCTGCCTCCTGGCCGCCGGTCACGCGGTGCTGCGCAACGACAAGATCGCGCTGGTCAATCTCGTGCGCACCAGGCTCGAGCCCGGCAGCGACGCATTCGACGCCAGCTGTTGGCGGTGACGACGATCACCGGTCAGGACCCGGAACAGCACCCGGCAGCGCGCTGCTGCAACCGAAGGGACGATACATGTTGATCAACCGGCGCGGCCTTCTGAAGGCCAGTCTTGCAACCGGTCTCACTGGCGCATTCGTGGCGACCGCAATGGCGCCAGCGCACGCGAATGCACCGACGCCGAGCAGTCTGCCCGCGGACCCGGCCGAAACCCCGGTCGAGTCCTACGAAACGGCGTTTTTCGACAATGTCTTTCGCGAGCCGGCTGCGGCGATCGCCGAAGACGTTCCGTTCGCGCGCGCTGGATTTTACTGAGCCTGCCGTCACGGTCGAACACCCGCCTGCAGGTTGATGTCGAGACTGAGAGAAGCGGACATGATCACCGAGCCCGGTAAGACTGCACTGCCCTTCAACAACTTGCCGAAGCAGCCTTCGGTCAATCCGCGTGCCGATTGCTACGCAGCGGTTGTCGTCCGCCTGTCGCAGCTCGCGGCGTTGAAGACGCGATGCGAGCTGGACGTCGTTTGCGGCGAAGGGCCGGCGAACCGGCTCGACATCTACATGCCGGATCGGACCGACCTTCGCGACCTGCCGGTGTTCGTGAACATCCATGGCGGTGGCTGGAAGATTGGCTTCAAGGAATGGATGGGCTTGAACGCGCCCGCCATCGTCAAATTTCCAGCGATCTACGTCTCGATCGAATACGGCCTGTCGCCGGTCTCGCTGCATCCGGGCTCGCTCCGGGATTGCCTACAAGCGGTCGGCTGGGTCTACAAGAACATCGCCAAGTATGGCGGCGATCCGAACCGGATTCATATCGGCGGCCATTCGGCGGGCGGGCATCTCAGCTCGTTGCTGACGCTGCGCCGCGATCTCCATTCGCAGTTCGGCATTCCGGCCAACACGATCAAATCCTGTTTCCCCTATAGCGGGGTCTATGACCTGCGGGATCTGCGGGTCTACGGACAGGCTGCCGGCGCGAACCCCGGCGACATGTTGCTGGCCAAGCCCGAAGACGCGGCCGATGCGTCGCCAATCACCTTCGTCAAAGGCAACAAGACGCCTTTCTTCGTAACCTGGTCCGAGAATGACAACGTGCTGGTCAAGGCCGAAGGACCGGCGATGGTGGTGGCGCTACGGACCGAGGCCGGGCGGGCGGAAGGATATATGTTTCCGCGCTTCGATCATTTCTGGATTCACGTCGCGCAGCAGGACGAAGCCAACCTGTGGACCCGAACGTTGCGTGCATGGATGACCGGCGACCCAGCGACGGCACCGCTTCTCTGAACGCGGCTTGGGTAGAAAAGCGCCGGCATGCAATCGCATCGTGCAGATTTTGGTGCAGGCGCGGCGCCGGCCGCGCAGCGCCGATTTCTGCTTCCAGTTGCCGGTTTTTCCGGTCGGCCGCCGATTGCCGACGGCATTGCGAACTGCACGGTTCCGCGATGCAATTCGCGCCTTCGATCGACCTTCCGCCGTATCGTTGTGCAGCGACGCGCGGACGCTCGGTCGATGAGCGCAAATCGCAACGAAGTCGCGCGAACTTTGTCATCGTCTGTCACGCCTGACCTGCTGAAAACTGCGTTCAACGCGCCTCGCAAGGCCGGTGCGGGCATGCGATCGGCGGCAAGGACGATGAACAGGGCGGGTGGGTGAAGAAAATGAAGCATGTGCGGCGTGGAGCGACGGTCACGCTCAGTATTCTGGCGTTGGGTTTCACCTCAGCGTGGGCGCAGACGAGCGGCGGGCCCGAGGAGATCATCGTGACCGCGTCCAAAAGCGGTGCCGCGACGATTATGGCGACGCCGATCACCATTCAGGCCATTTCGCAGGAAGGGCTCGAGCGCCGCGGTGCCACCGAGTTCAACGATTTCGTCAATTTGATTCCGGGCTTCTCGATGTCGGACCAGGGGGCGGGCAACAAGCGCTACGTCCTACGCGGCATCACATCGAGTTCCGGCGCGGGCACAGTCGGTGTTTATCTCGACGAAATCGTTTTGACCGGCGAGAACTCGCAGACCGGCGGCGGCCTGCAAGCCGATCCCCGCTTGTTCGACATCCAGCGCGTCGAGGTGCTGAAGGGGCCGCAAGGGACGACCTACGGATCGAGCGCGCTGTCCGGCGTCGTGCGCTACATCACCAACAAACCGAAGCTCAACGAGTTCGGCGGTTCGGCGCGCGTCGCGATCGGCGACCAGAACCATGCCGCCGGCCCGATGTACAATACCGACGTCACCGTCAACATTCCGGTCGTGACCGACGTCTTCGCGCTTCGCGTGTCGGGATTTTCGCAGGAGAAGCCCGGCTATCTTTCAAACCGGTACGGCGATGACGCGAACCACGAGCGCAGCTGGGCGAACCGGATCCAGGGTCGACTGATGCTGGGCGACAAGATCACGCTCGACCTGCTCTATTCGAAACAGCACACGCATGCCGGCAACAACATCTACTTCAAGACCGATCTGTTCGGCCGGCCAGTACCGGAGCTGTATCAGTCGCCGCCCGAGCGGCTGCGCTTCGTCGACGACCTCAAACTCTACAACGCGACGCTGAACTACGATGTCGGCTTCGGCACGTTGACCGCGACTGCGAGCAGGACCGGCCGTCTCCTGGATTATCGACGCCCCGCGTCGCAGGTGATCGCGGGGGCGGCGAGAGTCGCCAATCCGGAAGATCCGAGCGTGCGCAGCGCGCTGTCCAATCCGCGGCAATCCTTCGTCAACAGCTACGAAGTGCGCTTCGCTTCGGATTGGGCCGGGCCGGTGCAGGCGCTGGTGGGGGTCTATTACCAGGACGACCGGCGCTTCTTCGCCTCGCTGATCCCAACGGTGAACAGCAACGGATATCCGGATCCGACCTCGTTCGGGCGTTACGGATCGCTGTTGCAAAATCGCGAATTGCGCACGCATGTCACGGAAGAGGCGGTGTTCGGCGAAGCGACCTGGTCCATCACCGACAAGCTGAAGCTCATCGGCGGGTTTCGCGCCTTCAAGTTCGATAATACCGCGCAGGCGAACGTGATCCTGGGCACGCTTGGCACACCAGGCGCCGGCCTCGGCGTCTTGAGCAACGCGACCGAGACGTCGGCGCTCGGCCGCGTGATCGCGTCCTACGACATCATGCCGGACCTCAAACTCTACGGGCAGGTGGCGCAGGGCTATCGGCCCGGCGGCAACAACGATCAGTCCGCCGCGGCGCTGGGCGGCGCCACCGTTCCGGCCGGCTACAACTCCGATCACCTGATCAACTACGAAGCCGGCGTCAAATATACCTCGCCTGACCGGCGCTTCACGGCGGCGCTGGCCGGCTTCTATATTGACTGGACCGACATCCAGCTCTCGCTTCGCACCTTGCCGCGTCCGGGCTTCCCGCAAGTCTATGCCTACACCGGCAATGCCGGGCAGGCCCGGGTCAAAGGCGCCGAAATCGACCTGCATTTCTACCCGATCGCGGCGCTCGATCTCGGCCTGAACGCCGCGTGGACCGATGCGATCGTTCTCCAGACGGTGACAGGCGGCGGCGTCGCGGGCGACAAGATTCCATACACGCCGACGTTCACCGCCAATGTGTCGGCCGATTATCGCTTCCCGATCACCGGGCTGCTCAACGGCTTCGTCGGTGGTGACGTGAGCTACACCAGCCAGCGCCAGACGAACTTCCCCAGCAACTCGACCTCCTTCGACAAGTTGCCGGGCTATTCGACCGTCAATCTCCGCGCCGGCACCGAGTGGGGCGTGTACCGGGCCGCCGTCATCGTGCGGAACCTGCTCGACGACGGCACGGTGACGGATGTCGCCTACCAGACCTTCCCGGCGCTCAACGGGTACTTCCGCAATCCGCCCCGCACGATCTCGCTCGAGTTCAGCGGCAAGTTCTGAGCATCGCGAATGAGCATCCCGACAGCTGCCCAAGACCGTTCCGATCAAGGAGCATGACGGTGGACATACCTTTCCAGAATCTGCAGAAGCAGCCGCCGATCAATCTGAATGCCGACGCCTACGGGCTGGCCGCGCTCGAACTGTCGCGGCTGGCCGCGCTGACGACGCGCTGCGAGCTGGATGTCGGCTACGGCAAGGACTCCTGGCAGCGGCTGGACGTCTATCTACCGTCCGATGCCACGCTCAAAGGGCTTCCGGTCTTCCTCTACTTCCACGGCGGCGGCCACACCCATGGCTACAAGGAATGGATGGGGCTGAACGCGCCGCCGATCACCGCGTTTCCTGCGATCTTCATTTCGGTCGACTATCATCTGGCGCCGGTCGGCAGCGAGACGATGGAATTCGTGCCGGGCCAGGTCGACGACGGTCTCACGGCACTCGCCTGGGCGTACAAGAACGTCGCGCGCTACGGCGGCGACCCGAACCGCTTGCATATCGGCGGGCATTCGGCCGGCGCGCGCGTATCGGCGCTCGTTGCCATTCGCCACGACCTTCATGCCAAATACGGACTGCCGAAAGACGCGGTGAAGTCCTGCTTCCCAGTCAGCGGCAGCTACGATTCGCGCGGCTTCCAGGTCTATGGCGAAACGCCGACGGCGGCCAAAAGCGTGGTCACCGATCCGAAGCTGATCAAGGAAGTTTCACCGATCCTGCATGTCAGCGGCAACCGCGTCCCGTTCGTCCTCAGCTGGGCCGAAGCCGACAACACGATGGCGAAGGCAGTCGGGCCGGCCTTTGCGCTCGCGTTGCGCCAAGCCGGCGCTAGAGCCGAAACGCTGATGTTTCCGACCTTCGACCATTTCTGGATTCACATCGACCAGCAGCGCGAAACCAATCTTTGGACCCGCACGCTGCGCACCTGGATGACCGGCGATCCCAAGACGGCGCCGATGCCGAAGGCTGAATGAACAGATGGCACTGCTGTGGGCGACCTGCCTCCTGGCCGCCGGTCACGCGGTGCTGCGCAACGACAAGATCGCGCTGGTCAATCTCGTGCGCACCAAGCTCGAGGCCGGCAGCGACGCATTCGACGCCGCTATTGGCGGTGACGGGGGAAACACCTGCGAAAAGCGCGAACGACAACGTGCGTGCAGAGGGGGCTTTGGGATGACGGGCAAGAAAATCGGGCGCGCGCTGCTGTGGTCGTGTGCAACGTCGGCGCTGCTGGCGCCCGCCGCGGCCATGGCACAGTCGGCGGCCGCCGACAGCGGCGGCGTGCAGGAGATCATGGTGACGGCGCAGCGCCGCGCCGAGTCGCTGCAGAGCGTGCCGATCGCGGTCACCGCGATCACGGCCGAGACGATCGAGAAATCGAACATTCGCGGCATCGAGGATTACTTCGCGCTGACGCCGAACGTGAGCTTCGTCACCAACGGCTCGCGTGACCGCAAGGACCTGGCGATCCGCGGCATCTCGAACCAGATCGATCCCTATACCGACGTGCGATCGGCGTCGTTCGCCTTTTATATCGACGAATTCAACGTCGTCGCCGGCACCAGCAATCCCGAAGTGCTGGACCTCGAACGGATCGAGCTGCTGCGCGGCCCGCAGGGCACCTATTTCGGCCGCAACTCGACCGGCGGCGCCATCAACATCACCACCCACAAGCCGACCAACAATTGGGAAGGCCAGGTCGACGCCGGCTATTCCAGCTTCAACACCTGGAAAGTCGCGGCGATCCTCAACGTGCCGGTGGTGCAGGACAAGTTCGCCATCCGCATCGCCGCGCAGGACGAAGAGTCCGACGGCTTCATCAGGAACATCAACCCGATCGGCGGCGGCAACGACACGTCGTACAAGACGGCGCGGATCATCGCGCGGGTGACGCCGACCGACCGGCTGACCTGGGACACCACGGTCAGCTATTCGAACGAAAAGACCGGCATGCGCGACGGCGTGCCGACCGGCGTGCTGACCGCGACCTGGCGCTCGGTCTATTACGGCGGTGCGCAGGGCAACGTCGCCGATCCCAACGGCGTCGGCTTTTATCCGAACAATCGTGACGAGGTGAATTTCAACCGGCCGCAATCGGTCGGCACCTCGTTCCGCTATGTCAGCAGCCGCGCCGTCTATGATCTCGACAATGTCTCGATCACCGGCGTCGTCGGCTATCTCGACAGCAAGGCATTCAATTTCGGCGACGTCGACGGGTCGAGCTTCGATTTCTTCTACGAAGCCTCGAACCTGGTCCGTGAGTCGCTGAACGGCGAATTGCGGCTGCAGTCGACCGACAAGGGCGCCTTCGAGTGGAGCGCCGGCGTGATGGCCGGGCGCGACACCGGCGCCCAGAATCAGTCGACCTATTACGGCCGCCAGAACAAGCAGAACCAGCCGGTCAACAAAGAGATCACCGGCATCTACACCACCGCCAGCGACGACTATCGCGCCGCCTTCGCGCAAGGCACGTATCATTTCACCGATCAGCTCAGCCTGGTGGTGGGCGGGCGCTATTCGCGCGAGACGATCCGGCGCCACTATCTGAACCGGTCGAACGAGCTGGTGACCAACGACACCAACCGCGCCGTCACCTTCAACGACTTCTCGCCGCGCGTGACCCTGTCCTACGTCCCGGTCGAGAACTGGATGCTGTATGCGACCGTGTCCAAGGGCTTCAAGGCCGGCGGCACGCAAGGCCCGTCGGGCCAGATCAAGGAAACCTACGCGCCGGAAAAAGTCTGGAACTACGAGGCCGGCATCAAGGGCTCGTTGTGGGACAAGCGTGTGCGCTTCGACCTGTCGGGCTTCTATATGAACTGGACCGACATCCAGCAGTCGATCCGCTTCCAGTTTCTCGACGCCAACAACATTCTGCGGCTGGTGACCGGCATCGACAATGCGCCGGGTGCCCATTCCTATGGCATCGACGGCAGCGTCGACGTGCGCCTGAACCAGAACCTGACCTTGAACGGTCATGCCGGCTGGCTCGAAGCCTATTACGACAAATGGACCAACGCGCTGATCGACGGGCTGGTGATCGACGCCAGCAACAAGCGCATGATCAACGCGCCGCGCTTCACCATCGGCGCCAATGCCGAATACCGCAGGCCGGTGTTCGGCGACTTTGAAGGCTTCATCCGGCCGGAGTGGAATTATCGCAGCTCGATGCTCAGCTCGACCTTTGCGCTGCGCTATTCGAACTGGCCGTTCATCTCGCCGTCCTATCACAACGTCAATCTGCGCATCGGCATCGAGAACGAGAAATTGCGGATCGTTGCCTACGCGCAGAACCTGTTCGACTCGAACTATTTCAACAACGCCTACGAGAAGGCCTTCTATAGCGGCGTGCAGGTCGATCCGTCGGTGCGCCGGCTGGGCGTCAACGTGACGTACAAGTTCTGATTACTCGGTTGTCACCCCGGCGAAGGCCGGGGCCCACCAACGAGGCAGTACGGACCGGTTCGTGTTGCCCCGACCGTGGGCCCCGGCCTACGCCGGGGTGACAAAGTGAGATAGGAACAAGCTCGCGCTTGAGCCCAAAGGAGCATGCCTTGAGTTTGCGGCTGGGGATCGATGTCGGGGGGACGTTCACCGACTTCGTGCTGCTCGA
Organism: Rhodospirillales bacterium; assembly: GCA_028291365.1. GTDB lineage: Bacteria > Pseudomonadota > Alphaproteobacteria > BOG-932 > Roseiterribacteraceae > Roseiterribacter. The sequence goes on along the minus strand of JAQGIE010000235.1, from coordinate 4,320 downwards.
TCGGGTGACCGGCCGGCTCGACTATCACAAGCAGCCCAGCACGCCGCACGATCCGGCGGCGGCGATCGAGGCGGGGGCGGCGGCGCTGCTGGCGCAGGCCGGGGTTCCACCCTCCGCGGTCGAGCTGGTGGTGCACGGCACCACCATTTCGCTCAACGCCATCCTGCAACGGCGCGGCGCGCCGATCGCGCTCGTCGTGTCGCCGGGCAATCGCGACATTCTGGAAATCGCCCGCGTACGCATGGCCGATCCGTACGGCTTCTTCGCGCTGCCCGAAGCGCCGCTGGCGCCGCGCGACCGCGTCCTCGAGATCGGCGCCCGGCTCGATCGCGACGGCACGCCGGTGCAAACGCCTTCGGCCGACGACTATGCGCGTACCGCTTCACAGCTGGCTGCGCTCGGCGTCGAGTCCGTCGCGTTGGTGCTGCTCAACGCCTACGCCAATCCCGGATTCGAACAGCAGGTGGCGCACGAGCTGGGCGCACGGCTCGACATACCGGTCGTCGCGTCGACCGAGATCTGGTGCGAGATCCGCGAATATGAGCGCGCCATGGTGGCGGTGATGAACGCCTACGTGACGCCGATCATGCGTGGCTATTACGAGCGGCTGCAGCGCAACCTTGCCTCGCTGAGCATCGTTGCGCCGGTGTCGATCACCACCAGCAACGGCGGCAGCGTCGATCTCGGTACCGCCTACGAGCGGCCCATCGACAGCACGCTCTCGGGTCCGGCCTCGGGCGTGGTGGCGGCGATCGAAACGGCGCGCCGCGCCGGCATCGACGCGATCGTCACCTTCGACATGGGCGGCACCTCGGCCGACATCGCGGTCGCCACGGGCGACGCGCCCGAAATCACCACGCGCTCGGCGCTGGGCGAGATCCCGCTGATCCTGCCGGTCGTCAATGTCAGCGCCATCGGCGCCGGCGGCGGCTCGATCCTGCGCGTCGACAGAGCGGGGTTTCTCAAAGTCGGCCCGACCAGCGCCGGTGCGGTGCCCGGGCCGGCCTGTTTCGGCCAAGGCGGCGCCGACGCGACGATCACCGACTGCTACCTGCTGTGCGGCTTGCTCGATCCGGCGCGCTTTGCCGGCGGACGCATGGCCTTGTCGCGCGACCTGGCGGCGCGCGCGCTGTACGAGGTCGGCAGCAAGCTCGGCTTCACCGGCACCGACATCGCCGAGCGCGCCGCCGACGCGGCGCTGCGTGTCGCGAGTTCGATGATGGCGACCGAGATGCGCAAGATGCTGGCGCGACGCGGCAGCGGCCCGGCGGAGTTCACGCTGGTGCCCTATGGCGGTGCCGGGCCGACCCATGCGGCGCTGCTGGCGGAAGAGGCGGGGTTCGACCGGATCCTGGTGGCGCCGCGCCCCGGTATCTTCTGCGCGCTGGGCGCCGCGGTCGCGAATCTGCGCCGCGACTTCGTACGCTCGTGCCGCCTGTCGTTCGACGCGGCGGGACAGGGCAGCGACGAAACACAGCTCGGCTCGATTCTCGACGCGTTGCTCGCCGAAGCCGATCGTTGGACCGCGTCGGTCGGCAATCGGGCCCAAGGCTGGCGCGTCGAGATCGCCACCGACATGCGCTATCCCGACCAGGCGTTCGACCTCACCATCGCGGCCAAGGATTTCGTGCGCGGCGAACGCCTGGCGCGCCGGCTGGCATCGTCGTTCCATCGCGAACACGCGCGACTCTATGACTTCAACGAACCCGGTAGCGAGGTCGAGGTCAGCCGCATCGTGCTGTCGGTGATCGGCGCGCTGCCGCAGGCGCCGGTGCGGGCCGAGCCGGGCATGCCGTCGGCAGCGTTGCCGTCGCGCGAAATTTTTCTGAACGGTGCCTGGCATGCGGCGCAGGTGATGGCGCGCGACGCGCTGCGCATGACGCTGCACGGGCCGGCCATCGTCGAACAGGCCGACACGACCATCGTGGTGCCGCGCGGCTGGACGGCGTCGGTGATCGAGGATGGCAGCCTGATGTTGCGGGTCGCGAAATGACCCGGCATCGAACCACCCTCGATCCGATCCTGCTCGAGCTGCTCTATCACAAGTTCAAGGCCACGACGGAAGAGATGGGCATTGCGCTGGGCCGCACCGCGCGCAGCTCGTACGTGCGCGAGACGCACGATTTCGCGACCGCGCTGTGCAGCCCGTCGGGGCGGTTTTTCGCCTATCCGGCCGAGACCGGCGTGTCGCTGTGCATGGACCAGGATTGCAGCGCCTTCATCGCCGCGGTGCCCGATCTCGAGCCCGGCGACATCCTGATCACCAACCATCCGTACCTGGCGCCCGGCCTCGGCAGCCATCTGCCCGACATCAATCTGCTGAAGCCGTATTTCCACGATGGCACGCTGGTCTGCTTCGGCTGGAGTTTTGCGCATTGTGCCGACATTGGCGGCGGCGTGCCGAGTTCGATCAGTCCCTCGTTCGACAGCCTGTTTCAGGAAGGCTTGCAGATTCCGCCGCTGAAGCTCGCCCGGCGCGGTGAGCTGTCGGACGTGATGATGGCGATGTTGCGCGCCAACAGCCGCATCCCGGACGTCATTCTGGGTGACCTTCAGGCGCAGCTGAGCGCGCTTGCGGTGGGCGAGCGGCGCGTCGCCGAACTGATCCGCCAGCACGGGCTCGACACGGTGCGCGCGGCGCAGGACGGTCTGGTCGCGTACGGCAAGGCGCGGGCGCGCGACGTGCAGCGGCGCATTCCCGATGGCGTGTACGAATTCCACGACTATATGGACGACGATTTCCGCACCCGGATTCCGGTGCGGCTGCGCTGCCGCATGACGGTGCGTGACGGCGAGATCCATCTCGATTTGACCGGCACCGATCCGCAAGTCGCGGCGCCGTACAACGTGCCGACCGGCGGTGTACGCCACCCGTATCTGACCAGCAAGCTGATGCACATGCTGTTCACCTACGACCCCGAACTGCCGCGCAATTACGGCATCTTCGAAAACATCACGGTGCAGGTGCCAAGCGGCACCGTGATGAATCCGGAGTCGCCGGCCGCGGTCGGCATCCGGCATGCCGGTGCGATCCGCTTCAACGACGCGGTGCTGGGCTGCCTCGGGGCCGCCGATCCCGGCCTGGCACCGGCAGCGAGCGGCGGCACGGTGATTCCGCTGGTGGTGGCGCAGCACGACGCCGGACGGCAGAAGATCGCGGTGCTGCAGTCGCTGGCCGGCGGCGCCGGCGCGACGCGCGACCATGACGGCGCGGGCGGGCGCGACCGCAGCCTTGCCAACATCAACAACACGCCGACCGAGCGCGGCGAGCTCGACGTCGCAGTGCGCATCGAACGCTACGAGCTGCGTGCCGACAGTGGCGGGCCGGGGCGGTTTCGCGGCGGTGCCGGCGTCGTCTTCGCGTTGCGCGCGCTGGAGGACGGAATCGAAGTGATGGGGCGTGGTCTCGAACGATTCGTGTTCCAGCCTTGGGGCAGTGCCGGCGGCGCGGCCGGGGCGGCGGCGCGCGTGGTGCTGAATCCGGGCACCGCGGACGAGCGCGAGCTGGGCAAAATCGATCGCGTCCGGCTGCAGCGCGGCGACGTGCTGAGCGTGATGACGCCGGGCGGCGGCGGCTATGGCAATCCGTACGAGCGCGATCCCGACGCGGTGCTCGACGATGTGCGGCTGGGCTACGTGTCGGTCGCCGCGGCGCGCGACGGGTACGGTGTCGTGATCGGCGCCGACGGCACGCTCGACCTTGCCGCGACCCGGGCGGCGCGCCGCGATGCACCGCGCGTCAGCAGCTTCGGCCCAGTGCGCGAATGCTGGGAGCGTCTGTTCGACGATGCGTCGATGACCGAATTCGCCATCCTGCTGCTGCGGCTGCCTGCGGGCACGCGAGACGCGGCGCGGCGCGCCGGCTTCGAGCGCGTCGTTCCGGGCGTGATCGAGCACGGGGCCGAGCTGGTCTGCCGCGACGGATTCGATGTCGAGGCGGCACGGGCACGATTCGCCGCGCTGCGCGCCGAACTCACCGCGCAGTGCGCCGAACTGCCAGCGCAACGCGCCCATCTGAATGAGGCGCGCCATGGCTGAGCACAGCCTGCGTCCGATCGCGATCGCCGCGGCGGCGGTGGCGCTCGAAGGCTACGACCTCGCGATCTATGGCCTGTTCGCCGCGATCCTGGCGCAGCTGTTCTTTCCCGCGCACGATCCGACCAGCTCCCTGCTGCTCGCGGTGGGCACGCTGGGCGTGGGGTATGTCGTGCGTCCGATCGGCGGCGTCGTGCTCGGCGCCTATGCCGATCGCGCCGGGCGCAAGGCTGCGATCGTCCTGACGGTGCTGCTCCTGTCGGTGAGCACCGGAATTATCGGGTT
>JAQGIE010000217.1 GCA_028291365.1 Rhodospirillales bacterium | reverse complement strand
ACCAGATCCTCACCGCGCCTCCCGGCTCTTGCGGGATTCTTCGCGCAACGTCGACCACAGTCGCGCCGTCACCAAGCCGCAGCCGGCTTCGGACACGATGCGGCTGTCGCGGTCGCGCGGCCAATCGGTTTCGACCAGGTCGAGCAGCGTGCCGGGCCGCGCCGACATCACCGCAACGCGATCGGACAGCATCGCGGCCTCGTCCAATGCATGCGTGATCAGCATCACGGTGGCGCCGGTCTCGCGCCACAGCCGCAGCAGCTCGTCCCCCATCAGAAGGCGCGTCTGCTGGTCGAGCGCGCCGAACGGCTCGTCGAGCAGCAAGAGGCGCGGGCGCGTCACCAAGGTGCGCGCGATGCAGAGACGCTGGCGCATGCCGCCCGACAGTTGCGCCGGATAGGAGTCGGCGAAGCGCGACAGACCCATGAAGGCGAGGGTGGCGTCGACGCGGTCTTTGATATCACGCGCGGCCATACCCGCACGCGCCAGCGCGAAGCCGGCATTGTCGCGCACGGTCAGCCAGGGAAAGCTCGAATCCTCCTGGAACACGACGCCGACGCCGTCGGGCACGCTGCCCTCGACGCGCCTGCCCTCGAATTCGACCGTGCCGCCGTCGGGCCGCGCCAAGCCCGCCAGCACGTCGAGCAAAGTCGACTTGCCGCAACCGGACGGGCCGACCACGGACAGAAATTCACCGCGCATCAGATCGAGATCGACCGGGCCCAGCGCGTGCGTCGGTGCCTGCGCACCGACGCCGCGATAGATCCGTGTCACCCCGCGCAGACGCGCATGGACATCGCTCACTTGAAGCTTTTCGGCAGGTCGGCGGGAAGGGCGCTTTCGTCGACGACTCGTCGCCAGTCGAAATCACCGGGTTCGATCGCCTGCACCAGGCGCAGACCCTGCAGCAGCGCGTCCATGCCCTCCTTGTCGAACTCACCGCGGCTCCAATAGCCGTTGGGCACGTCCTTGACCGTGGCAAGCGCCGACTTGGCCTGCTCGAGCGGGATCTTGTATTCGGATGCGACGATCTGCGCCGCTTCGTCGGGGTTCGACTTGATGAACTCGACCCCTTTGCGACGCGCCGCGATCAGCGCTTTCAGCTTGTCGCCGTTGGCCTTGATCCAGTCGCTCTTGGCGACCCCGACCGTCTGCGTCGCGCGCGGAACCCAGTCGGCCGAATTGAACACCTGCCGGTAGTTCGCCTTCTCGGCGCTCCAGGCCGGTTCGGTGACGTAGAACAGATCGACGCCTTTTTCGCGCAGCACGGTGAGGCCCGCGCCGACGGCGCCCAGCGCCTTGCGTTCGACCTGGCCGGTCAGCTTGTTGTCGTTGAGCATGATCGTCGTCACCATGTCGGTGACCGATTTGGGCGACGAATAGCCGAGCTTCTTGCCCTTCAGATCGGCGACGGTGTTGATCGACGTATCGTCCTTGCGGGTCACCCAGACCTGGTCGGCGAGACTGACCACGCCGGCATGCACGATCTTGACGTCGAGCCCCTGCTGGATCGCCGCGATCGCGGCCGACAGCGCGACTTCGCCGTAGGGAAGTTCCGAAGCCAGCACGTTGCGCACCGTGGTGCCGCCGCCGGCCGAGGTGAGAAATCCGGTGACGTCGATGCCGGAGTCCTTGAACCAGCCTTTCTGCTTGGCGATGGCGTAGGGAACGCCATACAGGCCGACGCCGAAATGGGTGATGGCAAGTTCGACGGCGTTGGCGGATGCGGTGACGGCGAAGGTGCCGACGGCCACCAGTGAAAAGAGTCTGCGCATGCGTCCCTCCCAAATTTTCGTTTCTTGGCTGTCGCAATGCTCGGCGCTTCACGCGCTCTTCTTCTCCTCGGGTTCCGCGAGCGCCTTGAGCAGCGCGTCGCGCACCTTGGCCAGCTTGACCTCGTCGGTGATCTTCATGCCGAACACGTCGCGCACATAGAACACGTCGACGACCTTGTGACCGTAGGTCGAGATCTTGGCGGTGGCGATGGTCAGCGACAGGCGCGTCAAGGTGGTGGTCAGCGCGTGCAGCAGGCCCGGACGGTCACGGCCGTTGATCTCGATCACGGTATGGAATTTCGAGGCGCCATTGTCAGTCAGGACGCGCGGCGTGACCTGGAACGAACGCGCGCGCCGCGGCAGCGACGAAGGTTTGCGCGCCAGTTCCTTCGACAGCAGCAGCTTGCCCGCCAGCGCCCGCTCGACCGAGCGCGTCAGCTTCTCGCGCGCGGTCTCGCCTTCCAGCGCGCTGCCGCTGGCGTCCTGTACCGAAAACACGTCAAGCGCCATGCCGTTGGTGAGCGTATGGATCTTGGCGTCGACGATGGTGAGGCCGGTCCAGGCGATGGCGCCGGCCAGCCGTGCGAACAGGCCGGGATGGTCAGCGGCATAGACGGTGACTTCGGTCACGTCGCGACCGACATCATCGCGCGTCGCCAACACGAATTCGCGGCCGAGCTGCTGCGCCTCGCGCGCCAGCTTGCCGTGATGCGCATGCGCGGCGGGATCGAAGGCCAGCCAATAACCGCCCGACCCGAGCCGCGCGAATCGTTCAAACTCGGCATCGGTCCAGGCGGGCAGCAGCTCGCGCGTCTTTGCTTTCAGCGCGTCGATGCGCGCGCGGGCGCGGCCGGTGACCTGCTCGCCGGTCGAGGTCGCCAGCCATTCGTCGGTGCGCAGATAGAGTTCGGTCAGCAGCGCCGACTTCCACGCGTTCCAGCGCCCGGGCCCGACCGCGCGAATGTCGGTCGAGGTCAGGATGGCCAGCAGTTTCAACCGTTCCGGACTTTGCACCAGCTCGGCGAAGGCGCGCACCGTCTCCTCGTCTTCGAGGTCGCGCTTGAAGGCCGCGTCCGACATTGCGAGATGCCAGCGCACTAGCCAGGACGCGGTTTCGACTTCTTCGGGCGACAGGCCGAGGCGCGGGCCCAACTGCTGCGCCACCTTGGCGCCCAACACCGAGTGATCGCCGCCGCGCCCTTTGGCGATGTCGTGCAGCAGCAGCGCCACCGACAGCGCGCGATGCGACGCGATCTGCTGGATCAGCTCGGAGGCGAGCGGCAGCTCGTCTTTCATCTCGCCGGCGGAGATGCGATGCAGAATGCCCATCGCCTGCAGCGTGTGCTCGTCGACCGTGTACCAATGGTACATGTCGTACTGCATCTGCGCGACGACGCGGCCGAAATCGGGCACGAAGCGGCCGAGCACGCCGGCCTCGTTCATCCGGCGCAAGGTCGTCTCGGGATTCTTCTCGCCCGTCAGAACGTCGAGGAACAGGCGGTTCGCTTCCGGATCTTCGCGCACATCGGGACCGATGCGGCGCAGCTCGCGCCGGATGGCGCGCAGCGCGTGCGGATGCACGTCGTACTCTTTGTCGTGCGCGGTCGCGAACAGGCGGATCATGTCGACCGGATCGCGCGCGAACTGCTCGTCGTGCGCGGTGTCGAGCCGATCGCCGCTGACGAGAAAGCCGCCGATCTTCTTGGGACGCTGGCGACGAAGCCACTGCCAACGCGTCGTGCCGCTCGAGGTTTCGAAATCGGCGCACAGCACGCGCGTCAGGTCGCCGACGTCTTTGGCGACCAGGAAATAGTGCTTCATGAAACGCTCGACGCCCTTGGCGCCGGCGTGATCGGTATAAGCGAGCCGCTGGCCGACGTCGGTCTGCAGGTCGAAGGTCAAGCGGTCTTCGAGACGGCCCGCCGTCAGCTGCAGCCAGCAGCGCACGGTGCGCAGGAAGGTCTGGGCCTTGGCGAAACGCTGCGCCTCTTCGGTGGTGAGCTTGCCCAGCGGCACCAGCTCGCCGATCGACTGCACGCGGTACAGGGTCTTGGCGATCCATTGCAGCGTGTGCAGGTCGCGCAAGCCGCCTTTGCCTTCCTTGACGTTGGGCTCGAGCACGTACCGGCTGTCGCCCCAGCGCTTGTGGCGCGCATCACGTTCGGCGAGCTTGGCCTGGACGAAGGCGGTCTCGCTGCCGGTTTCGACGCCGCGATGGTATTTGCGGTCGAGATCGCGAAACAGCTTGTCGTCGCCAGCGATGAAGCGGCGATCGAGCAGCGAGGTGCGGATCAGCACGTCGCCCTTGGCGAGGCGCACGCACTCGTCGATCGAGCGCACCGCGTGCCCGACCTTCAGCCCGAGATCCCAGAGCGTGTAGAGCACATGCTCGACCACCTGCTCGACGCGCGGCGTGCGTTTGTAGGGAAGCAGGAACAGCAGATCGAGATCGCTGAACGGCGCCAGCTCGCCACGGCCGTAGCCGCCCAGGGCAACCAGTGCGAGACGTTCGGCGGTGGTCGGGTTGGCAACCGGGAAGAGCCGTTCGGTCGTGTACTCGAACAGCGCCATCACGATGCGGTCGAGCAGCCGCGCATGATCGATCATGTAGGCGTCGCCGTCGTCGTCGCGCCCCAATCGGCGCGCCAGCGCCTCGCGTCCCCCATCGAGCGAGCGGCGCAGCGCCACCATGACGGCGGCACGGGTCGCCTCGGCCGAGTCGCCGTCGCCCAGCACGCGCGCCAGGGCCGGGGCGTATTCGTCGACGTCGAAGCCCGAGCGCCGGTTGCGGGGGCGGGTGTTGGGAAGGGCGACAGTCATGGATGGATCGTTATAGTGCCGCCGACCGGGTCGGCAGAACCCGGCGTGATGAGGGACCCGGCGTGGCGATCGATCCGATCAAGCATTGTCTTCAGTCCGGCTCCGGGCGGGTTTTGAGTTGTCTTCGCGTTGCCACGCGGCTGCCCGCGGGCGACCCGGGCCTGTTGTTCAGGACGCCCATCCTGAACCAGACGATTCTGATCAAGGAAGCATTGCTGCAGCGTGAACGCCATGGCGGCCTCGAAGGTGCAAGGGTCGCGACCAAACTCTATCTGCCGTTCGATGGGGCCAATCCGCTGGAAGGCGGGCGCACGGTCTTTTTCGGCCAGCCGACCTTCGACGCCGGCATGTCCGAGCTGCTGGACCTGTCGGTCGAGGACCGTCGCAAGACGCTCGACTACGACAAGGTGGTCCTGCGCACGCTCGACGAGCTGCCGACTTTCGCGCCTTTTTTGCTCAAGGATAAGCTCGAACGGTCGGGCTTCACCTGCAGCCCGTTCTATTTCGAAATCAGCGACCAGGAATGGAACGAGATCCGCCGCTACATTCGGGACCGTTTCCGGCTGATCCTGGACAAGGTGGTCGGGGGCCACGGTACGGCCGCGGCCCTGGAGCGTCTGATCGACGCGCTGTGGGACCTGCAGGACACGCGGGCGCTGGAAAATCTGTCCAAGGCGTTCGGCCTGCCGTCGCTCGATTCGGCCGAGAT
>JAQGIE010000159.1 GCA_028291365.1 Rhodospirillales bacterium | reverse complement strand
GACCACCGCGACCTCGCAACCTTGCGCCGCCCAGGGCGCGCCTTTGGCGGCGTCACGAACGACCGCCCGCACCTTCTGCCCATTGGCGAGCAAGGCGCGCGCGACGGCGCCGCCGACCTGACCGGTGATTCCGAGAACTGCAAACATGATGGATTCCAGTGACGTTTCGGTCTCCGTAATCTGGTCGCGGCAACCGCTTGCGGGAAACGCGCTTCTGTCACTTGATTGCTGACTTGCAGTCAGGAGTGGCCCATGGCCTTCGATGGTCGCCTGCTTTCCGGCGTCAGCGTGCTCGCCGCCATCGTCGAAAGCGGCAGTTTCGTCCGCGCCGCCGACGCGCTGGGCCTGACGGCGTCGGGCGTCAGCCGTGCGCTTGCGCGGCTGGAGAGCCGGGTCGGCGTCCGGCTGATCGAGCGCACGACCCGCGCGATGAAACTCACCGACGAAGGAAAGCGCTTTTACGAACAGGTGGCACCGCTTCTGTCCGGCATTGAAGAGGCGGCATCGGTCGCGTCAAGCGCACGCGGCGCTGTGCGTGGCAGGTTGCGCGTCAATATCGATCCGCATTTCTCGCGCATGCTGCTGGCCGACCAGTTGGCGCGCTTTATCGAGCGTTATCCCGAATTGTCGCTTGAACTGATCCTGCGCGAGCAGGTCGGCGATCTGGTGGCCGACGGGTGCGACGTTGCGGTGCGGTTTGGCGAGCCGACGTCGAAGTCGCTGATCGCGCGTAAACTGCTCGATACGCGTGTGCTGACGGTGGCGTCGCCGCGCTACCTCGCGCGCCGCGGCCGGCCTGCGACGGTGACCGACCTGCTGCAGCATGAATGTATCCAGTTTCGTGACTTCCATACCGGCAAGCCGTTCGAGTGGGAATTCCACCAGGGCGACCGCGTCGTGCCGGTTGCGACGCAGGGGCGTCTGCTGCTGTCCGATGCCGCGACCATGCTCGGTGCCTGCATCGCAGGCGCCGGTATCGCGCAGATTCTGGCCCTGGGCACGCAGCCTCTGCTCGATCGCGGTGATCTGGTCGAACTGTTTCCCGACTGGCCGGGCGAAGTCTTTCCGCTCTACGCATTCTATCCGCGCCGCAATCCACCGGCGAAGGTCCGAGCCTTCATCGATTTCTGTGTCGAGATGATCCGGTAGCTGTCGCCTGCGCGCTTTCCACGCCGCCTGATCAGCGTTCCAGCTGTTCCATGCCGCATTCGCGCGGCTTCTTGTCGGGACGAAAACGCAGCAAGGTCGTGCCGTGGCGAAAGCGATCGCTGCTGACATGGTCGAAGCGCACCTCCACCACCAGCGCCGGCTTTAGCGGAAACCACGGCTTCTCTTCGCCCCGATTCCAGCGGCTCGGACCGCCCGGCGGGTTGCGGTCGAAACCGGGCGGCTTGATCAGCTTCTGCAGCCGCGCGGTCAGCGCCGGCCGTTCTTCTCGTTTCAGCCCCGACGTGAAGCCGACATGCACCAGCTTGCCGTCCTGGTCATAGAGGCCGAGCAGCAGCGACGCGACCAGATCGTCATTCTTGCCGGTACGAAAGCCGCCGACGACGCAGTCGGCGGTGCGCATGCGCTTGACCTTGATCATCGCGTCGCGACCGCCGCTGTCGTATGGCGCATCGAGCCGCTTCGCCACCACGCCGTCGACGTCGCCGCCCGCGACGTCGAGCCAGCACTTGGCCTGGGCGAAGTCGCGCGTCATCGGCGACAGGCGAATGCCGGCACCGAACGCGCCCTCGTTGAACAGTTTCTCCAGCACCGCGCGACGCTCGATGAACGGATGGCCGGCGATCTGCCTGCCTTCCGGCGTGGCGAGCAGGTCGAACAGCACGAACTCGGCGGGATGGGCGGCGGCGAGCTTGGCCACGCGGCTGGCGGCCGGATGCAGCCGCAACGACAGCTCATCGAAGGACAGGCGACCATCGACCGGAATCACGATCTCGCCGTCGACCACGAAGCGCGGCGGTGCGGCCGCGCGGAGCTTTTCGACCAGGTCGGGAAAATAACGCGCCAGCGGCCGTCCGTTCCGCGAGGCGAGAAAGACTTCGTCGCCATCGCGATAGGCGAGGCAGCGGAAACCGTCCCATTTGGGTTCGTACTGCCAGGACTCGCCGCGTGGCAACTCGTCCTGGCTGCGCGCCTCTTGCGCCGCTACCGACGCAACGTTGCGCGCTGCAGCAGGTTCTGCGGTTGCTGCCGGTGATCGCTGCTCGGAGTCGGCGTCACGGCCGGCTTTTCGCTTTCGGCCTTGGCGCGCGGCGCCAGCACGGCGCGCGCGAACAGCGTTTCGGGTCGCATCAGCCACGTCTCGTCTCGTCTGGAGGATGCTTGGCTCAACCTTGCTTCGGCCGGGAAGTTCCACTGGCGGCCGAGGCACCGCTGCCCGTAGAACGACCGCCATGATCGATCTCCCCGACCGCGCCGCCATCGAGGCCGCCTACGACCGGATCCGCTCGCATATCCGCGCCACGCCGGTGCTGGAAATTCCGGGCTCGGCGCTGGGCATCGAGCCGAACCTGGTGCTCAAGCTCGAACACACGCAGATCGCGGGCTCGTTCAAGGCGCGCGGTGCCTTCAACGCCTTGTTGGCTTCGCCGCCGCCGGCGGCGGGAATCGCGGCCGCGTCGGGCGGCAATCACGGCATTGCCGCCGCGACCGCTGCGGCCGCACTCGGCCTGCGCGCCGAGATTTTCGTGCCCTCGATCTCGGCTGCGGCCAAACAGAAAAGACTGCGCGCCACCGGCGCCACGCTGCATGTCGGCGGCCGCGACTATGCCGAGGCTCGCGACGCATGCGATGCGCATGCAGCGACCAGCGGCGCGCGCATCGTGCATGCGTATGATGATCGCGACGTGGTGACGGGCCAGGGCACGCTGGCGCTGGAATTCGAACGACAGGCGGGCAAGCTCGACGCGCTGCTGATCGCGATCGGCGGCGGCGGGCTGATCGGCGGAGTCGCGTCGTGGCATCAAGGCGCCACGCCGGTCTACGGCGTCGAGAGCGAAGGCACCGGTTCGATGCGCGCCGCGCTCGATGCCGGACACATCGTCGAATTTCCGGTGCAGGGCCTGGCCGCCGACGCGCTCGGCGCGCGCAAGGTCGGCACGATCGGTTTCGAAGCGGTGCGCCGGCACGTGCGCGACGTCGTGCTGGTCACCGATGCGGCGCTGCGCGACGCGCAGCTTCGTCTATGGGACGCGCTGCGGCTTGCGGTCGAGCCGTCGGCGGCGGCGGGGCTCGCGGCGCTGGCAAGCGGCCGGCTGAAACTGCCCGCCGGCGCGCGCGTCGGGCTGGTGCTGTGCGGCGGGAATCTCGATCCGGCGACGCTCGAGTCGGCCGGCGAGACCGCGGACAAATAGATCTCCCTTCCGCCGTCGCGATCGCGCTGATATGCCCGGCCGGCCGTCATAACGCTCCAGAGGTCGCCACGATGCGTCGGATTCTTCTCGCACTGTTCGTGTCGATCGTTGCCACCTCCGCGCAAGCTGCGCCGGAGTCGCCGTGGAAGATCGTCGGCCACATCGCGCTGCCCGATGGCGGCTGGGACTATGCGAGCTACGACGCCGATGCGCGACGCATCTATCTCGGCCGGCCCGACGGCGTGCTCGCGGTCGAGGTGGCGACGCGCGCGGTGACGGCACGGCTGATCGAGGGCAGCCGCGTGCACGGCGTCGCGATCGTGCCGGGTGCCGGCCTCGCAGTCGCGACCAATGGCGCCGACAACAGCGCCCTGCTGTTCGAAACCGCGACCGGCAAGTTGCTGGCGCGCATTCCGACCGGCACGAAACCCGACGCGGTCCTCTACGATCCCGCCACCAGGCTGGTCGCGGTCTTGAATGGCGGCGGTGACATCACCTTGATCGATCCGCACCAGCAGACCAGCGCCGGCACCATCGCGATCGGCGGCACGCTCGAATTCGCCGTCGCCGACGGCAGCGGAACTCTGTGGGTCAATATCGAGGACAAGGCCGAGCTGGTCGCGGTCGATCTCAAGACCAGGCGCGCGCGATCCGCGACCAAGCTGATCAATTGCGAAGGACCGACCGGCCTCGCCTTCGCCACGGCCGAACATATGCTGGTGTCGGTGTGCAAGAACGGACGCGCCGTCATCACCGACAGCAACAGCGGCAAGGTCCGCGCCGATATCGCCATCGGCAAACGGCCGGACGCCGCGATCTACGATGCGGCGCGCCACCAGGTGCTGGTCCCGTGCGGCGAAGGCGTGCTGTCGGTGATCTCGTTCGCCGATCCGCAGCGGCCGCGCGTCATCGCGACGGTGCCGACGCAACCGGGCGCGCGCACCGGCACGCTGGCCGGCGACGGGCGTCTCTATTTGCCGGTCGCCAAATTCACGCCGGACCCTGCCGGTGGGCGTCCCAAGCCGGTGCCGGGCAGCACCGAACTGCTGGTGCTCGGACATTCCTGAATCGCCGCCCGTGCGATCCTGACCCGGCTCGACCGGCTGGGATCGCGCCTTCCTTAAAGCGCTTTACGACTCGCCGAAGAATCTCGACCCCGGTCTCGAACACAACGCAATCGCGCAGCGCATGCTCGACGAGCTCACGGCGCAGAAGCGTTAGGGTCCGTACGCAATTGCCTTCGAGGAATGATCGGGCCTTCGCTCAGAAAGCTCTCGAAGGCAATTCACCACCAAGACACCAAGAACACCCAGTTTCACCAAGAGACGCATGCATGTGATCGTGGCGTCGCCGGATCACGATGATTTTCTGACGCGCGCTTGGCGCGCGTCGATCATACGAAATCCGGACGGTCGAATGCTGGGAGCACCGGACCCTTGGTGCTTCTTGGTGGCCCCGGATCAAGTCCGGGGCAGGCTCTTGGTGTCTTGGTGGTTCTTCACGCGCTTGTGCGTTTGCGAGGAAGCCCGGGTCAAGCCGGCACTGAGGAGAAAGGCGAACAGCCAGTGCACGGGAGGGAAACGCGCGTGCCGCGGTCCCCTCCCGGCGACGCGTCAGCGCAAGGCGTTGCGCAGGATGTCGACGACGAGGCTGGTCGCGGGATCGAGCAGCACCACGTCGCGCCCGACCAGCACGGGCTGGTAGCGCCCGACCACGATTCGGTCGTGCAACTCGGGCGGCAGCTCGCGCCCGGCGATGCCGGGCGGCAGGCGCCTGCCGCGTGCGAGCTTCTTGGCGATGCCCGGCGGCAGATCTTCGCGCTCCACCTCGCCTCGATGCGAGGCGAACCAATGGTTCATCTCGGTCTTGTGCGCGGCCGAAAAGCGCTTGCTGCCGTTGACCTCGCCTTGGCCCCCGCGACGGTCGCCGCCGTCGGGCCTTCCGCGCTCGTCGCTACTTCCGTTGCCGTTTCCATTCTCGTTGCCGCGAGTCTCATTGCCGCGATTGTCGTTGCCGCGATCGCTGCCGCGTGAAGGCGGGTCTGCAAGCGCGGAACCGGCGATCAGACTGAGGGCGAGCGTGAGGGCGAGGCCATAGCGCATGAGGCGATCCTGTGTTCGGGCCTGTTGGCCGCTTCGACTGAAGGGTGCTGAACGCCGCCCGGCGGGAAACATTACATTGGGTCAACCGAAACCGCGGTCAGCGCGGCACGTCATGTCTGGCAAGCAGCGTGCGCTGGCGTTCTTCCAGCGCGTGCACGTCGAATCCGTCGATCAGCTCGTGATACAGCCGATGCCAGTTGAGCTCGGCCCCCAGCCGGATGAACACCGATCCCAGGCCCAGCGCGGCGCGGTCCATGAGCAGGAATTCGCGCGGCACTTTGATGCCGCCCAGCTCGCGCAGCTTCTTATGCACCGTCATCGCGGTTTCACGGCCATACACGGCGCCCTGGGCGACGCCGATCTTGCGCACGCGATCGTCGAGCAGCGGCGCGTAGAGGAATTCCGCCCAGACATTCAGGGTTTCGAGCAGCTCCCCCTTGACCTCGCCGAAACCCCAGGCGCGATAGGCATCGGCGGCGAGCGCCTCGTCCTTGGTTTCGATGGCGCGCTGCAGGTCGATCACCGCCTGCACGAAGCGCGGCGGGAAGATGCGGATCATGCCGAAATCGAGCAGATCGACGTCACCGTTTTTCCGCACCTGGTAATTGCCCAGATGCGGATCGCCGTGAATCACCCCGTAGCGATAAAATGGCACGTACCAGGCGCGGAACAGATTGCGCGCCACCGTATCGCGCAACGCCGGATTGGCGGCGACGAAGTCGAGAATCTTTTCGCTGTCGAGCCAGGTCATCGTCAGCAGCCGCGGGTCGACAGTTCGGCGATCGGTTCGGGCACCCGTATCGCCGTCTCGTCCGCCAGAATCGCCGCGTAGAGCC
>JAQGIE010000108.1 GCA_028291365.1 Rhodospirillales bacterium | reverse complement strand
GTGATGTCGCCGCCGTCGGCCGCAACGGCGGGACGCACGCGCGTGTCGAGCAGCTCGACGATCTGCGACACGATCTCGGCGTCGGCGGCGTCACCCGCCGCATGCGCGGCCTGGGTCGCGGTTTCGTTGAGCGCCGGACGGCCGCTGGCAAAATGCTCCATCAAGGTGGCGAGCACGCTGGGCTTCAGCTCGTCCCAATCGACGTCGTCGCGCTTGGTGACGGTGACGAACTCACGGGCGAGGAAAATGCCGGTCACGCCCTCGACGTGAAACAGCGCCTCGGCCAGCGGCGACGCTGCCGCCGTCTCGGCCGAACGGAATTCGGCGGTCCCCTGCGGCAACACGGCCCGGCCGGGCAGGAATTTCAGGGTCGCGGGGTTCGGCGTCGCTTCGGTCTGGATGAACATCGTCGGTCCTTGCGCCAAGCATTTCCCGCAAAAGCCGTGCTTCGTGGCGGGAAACGCGCAAATAAATGCTACGGGACCGATTTCGTCCTGTTTAGCGCCGGGGTCAAGGCCCGTCAGGTAATCATGTCGAGCTGGGCGGGCGTCAAATTGCCCGGCACCAGGGTGACCGGGATGCGCAGCCGACCGAAGGACTTGGCCAGATACGAGATCAGGGGGCCGGGACCTTCGGGGCCGGTCGCGGCGCCCAGCACCAGCACCGAGATGGTCGGCTCTTCCTCGATCAGCGCGAGCAGCTGTTCGCGGCGATTGCCTTCGCGCATGTGCAGGACGGGCAGGGTGCCGGTCCAGTCCTGGACCTCTTTCGCCAGTTTGAGCACCATCAGCTCGGCCTCCTGCCGCGCTTCTTCGCGCATCAATTCTTCGACCGCGCGCAGCCCATGCGTTTCGGGCGGCGGCGAGACATGCAGCAACGCGACGTGACCGCCGGTGCGGCGCGCGCGGCGGGCGGCATAGTAGAGCGCCACATGCATCTCGGCCGAGGAATCGACCACAACCAGAAAAATTCGGTGCGACGCTGCGGCGTTCGCGGGTTCGACATCGGTCATCGCTCACCTCATGCCTTGCGGAACACCGCCGCAGCGGCCCAGCCGGCTGCGACCGCGAGCGCCAGCGCGCAAGCGGCGTAGGTCGCGGCGTGTTGTTGCGAGAAAGAGAAGATCTCGGCCGAGAAGCCGACGCGGCTTACCACCAGCGGCGTCGATTGCGCGCTGACCACCACACCTTTGTTGAACAGCAGCACTTCGACCTGATAGAGGCCGGTCGGCACGTTGGCCGGAAAAGCGATCGTCGTGCGGAACAGGCGCGGCCCGAGAAACTGCGTCTGGCGCTCGTCGATCGGAAACAGACCCGCCTGCTGCCGCGCCCTGATCAGTGCCGCACGATAGGGCGCGACGAACAGGTCTTCGCGTTTCTTGGCGTTTTCAAAGCGCAGCACGTCGACGCCGAGGCCATAGCGGGCGCGTGTCTCGCCCGAGGCGATTTCGGCCAGCGGCTTCGAGGTCGCGACTTCGTAAAAGCCGGGCACGTCCTTGAACGTCACCGCCGAACGGTTGAGCCATAGACCGACGGTGCGTTCCTTGCGGCGGATCACGACTTCGGCCGGCGGTCCACGCACGACGACGACGAGATCGCCGGGCCCTTCGATGGCGCCGAACAGGACGAGATCGGCGCCGGTGAAGCCGGTGGTGATGGCGACGAGATGGCTCGACAGGTCGGCGACGAGTTGCTGCGCGCGTGCTGACGGCGTGGCGACAAGCAGGATCGCGACCGCGAGCAGCGCGCGCGTCACGGTGACGGCGCCGTCTGCACGACGTAGGGCGTATCGGGCGTCAGCACGAGGTCGAGTCCCAGCTTGACCGCGACCAGCACGACCAGGAGCGCAAGCAGGGCGCGGATCTGTTCGCCGCGCAGGAGCCCCGACAGGCGCGTGCCGAATTGCGCGCCGATGACGCCGCCCGCGATCAACAGCGCCCCCAACACGACGTCGACCGTATGGTTGGTGACGGCGTGGAGAAAGGTCGCGATCGCCGTGGTGGCGATGATCTGGAACAGCGACGTGCCGGCGACCAGGGTGGCCGGCATGCCGAGCAGGTAGATCATCGCGGGCACCAGCAGGAAGCCGCCGCCGATCCCCATGATCGCGACCAGCAAGCCGCCGATGAAACCGATCATCGCCGGCAACAGCGCGCTGATATAGAGCCGCGAGCGCGGGAAGCGCGTTTTGAGCGGCAGGCGGTGCAAAAACGTGTGCATGTGCAGCTTGCGTCGTACCGGGCGCGTGGCGCGCCGCTGCAGCAGCGCGCGGCCGCTTTCGATCAGCATCAACGCGCCGACCGTGCCGAGGAAGAAGACGTAGGCGAGCGAGATCGCGACATCGATCTGGCCCAGCCGCTTGAGCAGCGCGAAAAGCTCGACGCCGACGACGCTGCCCAGTGCGCCGCCGATCAGCATGACGATGCCGAGCTTGACGTCGACATTGCCGCGGCGCCAATGCGCCAGCACGCCCGACACGCTGGCGGCGACCAGCTGGTTCGCCTGCGTGCCGACGGCGACCGCGGGCGGGATGCCGAGGAAGATCAGAAACGGCGTCATCAAAAAGCCGCCGCCGACGCCGAACAGACCCGACAGAAACCCAACGCCCGTGCCGAGCAGCAGGATCACCAGCGCATCCACTGGCATCTCGGCGATCGGCAGGTAGATCTGCATCTAGTGGGCTCGTCCTAGGTCGACTGCAGAAAAAGAGGAACCACCAAGACACCAAGGACACCAACAGGCACCAAGGCTTGTCCTCCGCGCAGGCGCGCGTGCTCGATTTCTTGGTGGTCCTTCGTGTTCTTGGTGTC
Organism: Rhodospirillales bacterium; assembly: GCA_028291365.1. Classification (GTDB taxonomy): domain Bacteria; phylum Pseudomonadota; class Alphaproteobacteria; order BOG-932; family Roseiterribacteraceae; genus Roseiterribacter. The sequence continues at coordinate 4,269 of JAQGIE010000108.1, read as the reverse complement.
TTGGTGGTTCACTTTCTTGTGACTTCTAGGACCGCACGAGGCCCATCAGATCCTGCGCGCCGCGCAGGATCGGGTTGGCGACCGCGGCGGCGCGTTCGGTGCCGCGCTTGAGCAGACGGTCGAGCTCGGCCTGGTCGCTCATGAGCTCGCGCATACGGGTGCCGATGGGCGACAGTTTCTCGACCGCGAGGTCGGCCAGCTCGGTCTTGAGCTTGGAGAATTGCTGGCCGGCGAAATGCGCCACCGCCTGCGCCTTGGTCTGGTCCGACAGCGCCGCGTAGATCGTGATCAGATTGTCGGCCTCGGGCCGCGCGCCCAGCGCTTCGACATTGTCGGGCAGCAGGTCGCTGTCGCTCTTGGCTTTGCGGAATTTGAGCGCGATCGCGTCGGCGTCGTCGGTCAGGTTGATGCGGCTGTAATCGCTCTCGTCCGACTTCGACATTTTCTTCGAACCGTCGCGCAGGCTCATGATGCGCGCGGCCTCGCTTTGGATCAGCGGCTCGGGAAGCGGGAAATACTCGCTGCCGAAGCGGCGGTTGAAGGCGCCGGCAATGTCGCGCGCCAGTTCGACATGCTGCTTCTGGTCTTCGCCGACCGGCACGTGCGTGCCCTTGTAGAGCAGGATGTCGGCCGCCATCAGCACTGGATACGAGTAGAGGCCCAGCCCCGAGTCTTCGCGGTGCTTGCCCGACTTCTCCTTGAATTGCGTCATGCGGTTCAGCCAGCCCATCGGCGTCAGCGTGCCGAGCAGCCAGGCGAGCTCGGCGTGCGCGGGCACGGTCGACTGGGCGAAGATCACCGAGCGTTCGGGATCGATGCCGGCGGCAATGAAGGCGGCGGTCACTTCGCGCGTCGAGCGGCGCAGGGACTCCGGGTCCTGCGGCACGGTCAGCGCGTGCAGGTCGACGACGCAGAAGAAATTCTCGGCCCCCCGCAGCGCAGGCTGCGAAACGTTCGATTTCTGCAGCGCAGGCTGGGAAGCCGTCGATTCCTGAAGCCGGACCCAGTTCCGCAGCGCCCCAAGGTAGTTGCCGAGATGGAGCTGATTGGTGGGCTGGATGCCGGAGAAGATGCGGTTCATGCGCCGCCCTCTAGCCCGGTGGCCGTCGCGGGGTCAACGGAGCGCGGCCGTTTCAGTATGGCGCGCAGGTCTCCGATGCGGGCGGCGCCGAGCGCCAGGATGGCAACGCCGTAAGTCGCGAGGCCGCCCGCGATCAGCAGCACCAGATGGGGAATGCGGGGCAGGGCGGCCAGGAACGGCACGGTTTCGAGCCCCCAAAGGACCAGCGCCATCGCGGCGGCCGCCGCCACGATCCGCGGTGCGGCGCGGGCCAGCCGCGCGTCGAAGCCGAGCTGGCCCCGCCGCTGCAGCGACGTCGCCAGCATCGCGACATTGACCCAGGCCGAGATGCCGGTCGCCGCCGCGATGCCGACATGGCCGAGCGGCCGCAGCAGCGCCAGCGCGATGCCGGTATTGAGCAGCACCGTGATGACCGAGAAACGCACCGGCGTCTTGGCGTCGCCGCGGGCGAAGAAGCCGGTCGACAGCGACTTGGCCAGCACGTAGGCGGGAATGCCTGCCGCATATGCGACCAGCGCCCGCGCCGTCTGCACGCCGTCGGCGTCGGTGAAGGCGCCGCGCGCGAACAAGGTGGTCATGATCGGGATCGCGATGACCAGCAGCGCGGCGGCGGCCGGCGTCGCCAGCAACAGACCGATTTCGAGCGCACGCGCCTGCAGCTCGCGCGCTCGCGCTTCGTCACCTTGTTTCGCCGCGCGCGCCAGCTGCGGCAGCAGCGCGGTCGAGATGGCGACGCCGATCACGCCCAGCGGCAGCTGGTACAGGCGCTGCGCGTAATAGAGCCACGTCATCGCGCCCTGTTCGAGCAAGGTGCCGAGCGAGATGTCGATATAGGCGTTGATCTGCTCGGCGCCGGTGCCGATCGCGGCCGGCGCCATCACCGCCAGCAGGCGTTTGACGCGCGGCGTCCACTTTGGCGCGCGCAGTTTCAGCGGCACGCCGGCACGGCGGCAGCTGCCGATCATCCACACGACCTGCACGATGCCGGCGGCGAACTCGCCCCACGCCATCGCGTGACCCGCGGTCGGAAAGAACGGCGTGAGAAGCAAACCGGCAATGAGACAGATATTGAACAGCACTGGCGCGAAAGCGAACGGGCCGTAGCGATCGAGCGCGTTGAGCACGCCGCCCTGCAACGCCGCGATCGAGATCAGCGTCAGGTAGGGAAAGGTGATGCGGGTGAGCTCGATCGCGAGGTCCCAGCGCGGATCGCTGGTCGACAGGCCCCAGGCGACGACCTGCATCACCGCCGGCATGAACAGGATGGCGAGAATGGTGAGCGGCACCAGGATCACGAGCAGCGCCGCCTGCGCTTCTTCGGCAAAACGCGCCGCTGCCTGCTTGCCTTCGGTCGCCAGCGTGCCCGCGAAGATCGGCACGAAGGCGAGCGAGAAGGCGCCTTCGGCGAACAGGCGGCGGAACAGGTTGGGCACGCGCAGCGCGATGGTCAGCGCGTCGGACACCGGACCGACGCCGAGGATCCACGCCATCAACAGGTCGCGGATGAAACCCAGCACGCGCGAAACGAGGGTGAGGCCGCCGACGGTGGCAACGGCGCGAACGAAGCTCATGCCCCTGGTTACGCGACGGCGCGGGCGCGGTCGAGCCGGCGCTCGAGCGCGAGCAGGACGGCGCTGGCCGCGGTGGCGACGACGGTGAGCAGCAGCGCCAGCGCGGTGATGGTGGCGGGGTCGTTGCGCTCCATCGCCTGCAACAGCAGATAGCCGAGGCCGCGCTGCGAGGCGAACATCTCGCCGATCAGCGTGCCGAGCAGGGTCAGCGCGGTGCCGACGCGCAAGCCCGCGACCAGTTCCGGCAATGCTGCAGGCAGCAACACGCTGCGCGCGGTCTGCAGCCGCGTCAGCCGCATGGCGCGCGCGGCGCGCAGCCAGCCGGGCTTGACGTTGCGCACGCCGGCCATCGCGAACAGCGCCACCGGGATGACGCCGTGCAAGGCGCCGAACGCCACCTTGGCGGCGAACCCCAACCCGAACAGCAGCAGGATCACGGGATAGAGCGTGACTTTGGGAATGGCATAGAACGCGGTCAGCATCGGCTCGCCCACTTCGGCAGCCAACCGGTCGGCGCCGAGCGTGACGCCCAGCAACAGGCCGATCGCCAGCGACAGGACCAGCGCCAGTGCGAAAGCGCGCGCGGTCTCGGCGACATGCGTCATGAAATCCGGGTCGGCGAACAGGGCGCCGATCTTGGCGAAGGTGCCGAGCGGCGGCGTCAGCACCTCAATGCCGACGATCAGGCTCGTCACCTGCCACAAGACGAGCAGCGCGATCAGCACGAGCAGCCGGTCGCGAGTCATCGCAGGCCTCGCCTTGCCAGCAGCTTCTTCTCCCAGCCCGCGAGCGTGCCGTTCAACGCCGCCACGAAAACCAGCAGCAGGAGGATGGCGCCGTACATCGCGCGATTGTCGAAATTGTTGTAGGCGAAGGCGATGCGATGGCCGAACCCTTCATTGGCCAGCACGAACTCGCCCGCCACGACGCCGATGAAAGCGTAGGCGACGACCAGCTTCAGCCCCGCGAACAGCCACGGTGCCGCCGCGGGCAAGGTCACGCGCAGGAGAGTCTGTGTCCGGGTCAATCGCATCGCCTCGGCCGTGCGCAACAAGGTGCGCGGCACGCGTTCGACGCCCTGGATCGTGCCCAGCATCATCGCCACGACCGCGAACAGGAATCCGATCGCCACCAACGGCCAGCGTCCGAGGCCGAACAGCACGATGAACAGCGGATAAAAGACGAAGGTCGGAATTGCGTACCAGCTCGCCAGCAGCGGATCGACTGCCCGGCGCAGGCGCGGCGCCCGCGTCAGGCCCCAGCCGGCAAACACGCCGACGATCGCCGACAGCAGGATCGCGATGGCGACAGTAGTCAGCGTCTCGACGATCGCCTGCTGCCATTCGGCGAGCTGCAGGATCTTCCACGCGCCGAGCGCCATCGCGCTGGGTGGAATGACCGCGGTCGGATCGATCCAGCGCAGGTTGCAGGCGAGTTCGAGCGTCGCCACCGCAAGCGCGACGATCGACCAGCGAATGGCGGTTGCTTTGTTCAACCGCGTGCTCCGCGGGACTCGTGCGGCGCGATTCTTTTTCCGCGTAAGGCGAGCGGCAACCAGATCCTCACCGCGCCTCCAGGCTCTTGCGGGATTCTTCGCGCAACGTCGACCACAGTCGC
>JAQGIE010000078.1 GCA_028291365.1 Rhodospirillales bacterium | reverse complement strand
TCCTTGGCGACGAGGAACTCCACCTCGCCCCGCACCAGACGCACGTCGCGCCGCAGCCAGCCGAAGCCGACCCGGACCTCGCTGTCGCCGTTGATCCGCAGCTTCGAACCGTCCGGCAGCACCGCATCCAGCCGTTCGCCCCGTTCGGTTACGTAGGTCTCGCGGACTCGCCGGGCGTCCATCGTCGCGACCGCCACCGAACCGGTCACCGCCGCGAGCAGGACCACGGCAATCGCACGCCGCAGCGCCGTCCGCCGCGACGGTGCTTCGCCGAAGCGGGGCTCGACCCGGTGCGCGGAACGGCGCAGCGCGCGCATGCTTGGCAGCCCGCCAGCACTCGCACTGTTCTTCCAGGCGCCGGCAACGAGGTCGAGGGCGCGCACATGTTCCGGATCGGCTGACATCCAGGCGCGCAACGCCTGCTGCAGCTCGGAATCGTCCGGCCGGTCGCGCAGCTGGCGAAAGCGCGCCGCTGCTTCGTCGAGCGCGGCAGCGCTGGGTTTCAGATGGCGGCCGGGCGTGTTCACAGTTCGATTTCCGCTTCGGCCAAGATGGCAACGGCGCGATCCAGGTGGTACCAGACCGCGGCTTCGCTGATGCCGGCGATCTCGGCGACCTCGCGATAGGTCTTTCCGTCGAAGCGCACCAGCGCGAAGATCTTTCGACGGATCGGTGACATCGACAGGATCACATTTTCGATCCGCGCCAGGCTTTGCCGTGCCGCCAGGATCCGCTCGGGCGAATTGGTTTCAGGCGCAGCCAGCGCCCCCGCCTCTTCGATCGGCACATGCCCGCCGCGACGGCTGAGCGTGTTACGGCGACGGTAGCGCTCTTTCAGCAGGTTCGAAGCAATGCCGCGCAGAAAACTGCCTGGATTGCGGATTTTTTCCTCGCGCGCCGAAGCGCAGACCCGGGCGAAGACCTCCTGCACGTAGTCTTCCGCTTCGTCGTCGCCGATGGCGCGACCGAAGTAACGCTTCAGGCTGCTGCGATAGGCCAGCAGGTCGGTGATCTCGGTATCGTCGGCGGGCAGCGGATCGATGCCGTCATGCGCGCCAAGGCCGGCATGTCCCAGGATCCGCCCGGCGCCATTCACACCGATCCCCACGCGGCGCCCCATGTCGCATTGCCGCCAAGGTCGATGATGTGGGCGGACCGTCGCCTGGACATGCGGCCACGATTGGGAAGATCGCAGGAGCCGTCAACAGTGCAATTTTCTTTTGTCGTACCGTTTGGGCTTCTGCCGTGAATTGCATCTATCGGCGACGGCGAGGCCGCGCTTTCCGCCATTGAGCCGCGCAAGACTCTTTGTTGCAGCGGCCGCGCGTTCGAGGGCGTAACGCCTCCGCTGTTTGAGGCTCGGCAGCGTGACGACTGCGCATGACACAATTCGACACCATCAATGTCGTGCCGCGGCGAGCGCGCCACGCTAGAGCGTCATTCCGTGCGCTTGAGCCAACACAGCGTTTTGTCGTCGCCGCGAACCGGCGCTAAAGACCGAACGGCCAGGTCTCGGCTTCGACGCCGGCAGGCTTGCCGGCCGGCGCGTCGGTGACGACGGCGCTGGTTTCGGCGAACCAGACCAGGTGGTCGAACTGGCGCGGCACCAGCGCTTCGAAATAGTGACTCCGCCGTTCGGTCGACGGCCGGTAGATGACGCCGATGGCGCGCTCGAGCAGCTTGAGCTCGAGCGCCTGCGCCGCGGCACCCTGGGCCGCCAGATCGAGCGCGAAGATTTCGCGCCCACCGGGCCCGGCCGACGCCGCTGCGCACAGCGCTTCGACGCTGCCCGGCAGCGCGCGGTTGACGCGCATGACGATGCCCGGCTCGTCCCACGCGTTGGCCGCGCGCACGGTCCCGCGGTCGGTCGCGAACCCGACCGAGACGACGCGGCCGCCGAAGCGCTCCCGGCACAGCTGGCCGAGATTCAACTCACCGCCCGACCAGCCGAGTTCGGTCGCGCGCGCGTCGCCGAGATGCGAGTTGTGCGCCCAGACGATCGCCTTGGCGCCGGGCCGGTGCGACAGCACCAGCTGCAGCACCTCCATCATGTGCGTGTCGCGTAGATTCCAGCTCCGGTCGCTGCTGCGCACGGCGGCGCGATAGTACGCCTCGGCGTCGACCACGAGCTTGGCGTTGGCGAAGGCATCGAGCCACGCCGCCGAATCTTCGCGCATCGCCTCGATGCGCTTTTCGAGCAGGTCGCGCAGCACCGCGAGCACCGCCTCTTCGCAGCCTTTGCGGGCGCCGGTTTCGACCGACCAGCCATAGTCGCCGGGATCACGCAGCCAGGGACGGATGCAGCCATAGTGGCGGCGCGCTTCGGCCGCCGCCTCGGGATCGTGGCGATCGAGATAGGCGAGCACCGCCTCGGTCGACGCGCCCAGGCTGTACAAATCGAGCCCGTAGATCCCGACGCGCTGGTCGGGACGCGTGCGCGCCGCGTTGACGGCGCGCAGCCGTGTCGTCAGCGCCTGGATCGGCTGGTTGCGCCACATCCAGGTGGGAAACCGTTCGAACGGCCGCAGCCCGGCGTACGTGGCACGGCGTGCGTCGATCCAGCGCCCCAGCGCAGCCGCATCGGGCCAGTCGGCCTCGAGCGCGAGAATGGTGAAGCCGTGCTGCTCGACCAGCCGCCGGGTGATGGCGGCACGCGCAACATAGAATTCCTGGGTTCCGTGCGTCGCCTCGCCCAGCAGCACGACGTCATAGGCGCCGAGCGCGTCGAAAGCGGCGCCGAAGGCGGGCGCGTCCGACAGCGGCGGCAAGTCGCGCGCGGCGGCACCGATCGCAGCCGATCGGTCGAGTTGCTCCAGTTCGGCCAGGTCCATGGGGAGTCCAACGAAGCGCGCCGGTACGCGTTCCGCGGTGCAAAAAACGTGCGACGAATGTCTGGCGCGCGCTAGGGCAGCGCCGGCTGGAGGTTCGCCACCGTCAGCTTCATCCGTTCGCCGAGCGCGTCCGCAACCAGCGTGCGATGGCAATGGCCGGGGTCGCGTTCGAGGCACAGCAGGCAGGCGCGCGTTCCGCCCGCCACCAGCTGCTGCAATTCACCAAGCGCGGCCTGGGCTTCGACTCCGGCCAGATGCTGTTCGAAGATCCGGTGCATCTCGCCATGCCGGCCCGCCTTGGCCGCGGCCCGGCCCGCCGGCGGCGTGCCGAGATCGCGCAGATGGAGATAGGAAATGCCCGCTTCTTCGAGACCGGCGCGCAGCTGCGACTTGGCGAAACCCGGGCGCCGCGACGCCGCCACGGCGCGAACATCAACCAGCACCGACACGCCGGCATCGCGCAACGCATCGACCACCGCCGATAATTTCACGCCCTCGTACCCGATCGTGCACAGGGTGCGAATTGCGTTCAGCTTTCCTTCACCGCTCCCGGCCGACGCTTTGCCCATGTTTCCTCCGTCCGCGAAATTCCTGCGTCACCGGCAGGACCTGCTGACCGGTACCGCAACCGACCTGCTGGTTGAAATGGGATCGCGCATCCGCGCCATCCAGGCGGCGCTCGCGACCGACGATGAACGCGTGCTCGAGGCGGTGCGCGGCGCGCTGCCGCTGCTGCGCAGCGCGGTCGATCGCCTCATCGCCGGCGATCTCGACGCCGCTTCGCTCGCGACCTTGAGCGCCGCGGTGCGCGCGCTGCCCGACGGCCGGGTCCCCGCCTGAGCCGTCACCAGCCGTTGGTGCGCGACCAGCAATCGACGACTCGGTCGCCCTCGACGACATAGAGCCGGTCATAAGCGGCCGCGGTCATGCAGGCATGGTTCGGCAGAATGCGAACCTTGTCGCCAAGCCGCAGATCGACCTTGGCGCCGCGCACCTCGCCATGCTCCTGGTGCACGTCGCCGATCACCACCTCGCCCAGCGACGCGCCGTGCAGGTCGACCACCAGACCATAGGCGCGATCCTGCGTGCGCGCGGTCGAACGATCCTTGGACAGCGCCAGCCCGCCCGCATCGACGAAGATGCGGTCCTGCTTCCGGCTGATCACGCTCGCCAGCACCGACAGCGCGATGTCGTCTTCGGCGCAGGAATGGATCGAGGCCTGGAACAGATCGCCGGCCATATAAACGCCGGCGCGGATCTCGGTGACGCCGTCGGCCGATCTGGCATGCAGCGCGGTCGGCGTCGAACCGACCGAGACGCCGGGACACGCGATGCCGAGCGCCCGGATCAGCTCCGCCGCGCCCACCGCGGTGGCGCGCTCCTGCTCGGCCACCGCCGCGATCTCGTCGATGGTGCGGCAGCGATAGGAATGACCCGCATGGGTCGCGACACCGGCAAGTTCGATCGCTTGTGACTGGTCGCAAAAGCGCGCCAGCGCCGGCAGCATCGGATCGTCAACCGCAAGGCCGGTGCGATGCTCGCCGCTGTCGAGTTCGATCCAGACCCGAAAGCTGCGTTGGTTGGCGCGCCCGTCCTGGTCGATCGCGCGCGCCATTTCGATGTCGTCGATCAGCACGCTGAAGCCGCGCGCGCGGCTGGCGATCTCGGCGGCGCGGGGAAGTTTGTCGGCGGTGATGCAGACCGCGTAAAGAATGTCCGAGAGTCCGGCATCGGCGAAATACGAAGCCTCGTCGAGCGTCGAGACGGTGATGCCGCCATGCGAAGGATCGATCGCCAGCCGGGCCGCGTCGATCGATTTGAGCGTCTTCATGTGCGGCCGCAACGTGACGCCCAGCGCGCGCACGCGGTCCAGCATCTGGGCGCAATTGCGCTGCAGCCGGGGCAAGTCGAGCAGTGCAGCGGGCGTCGGCAGTTCTTCGATTCTCATGCCGGTGAAGCTACCGCGTTTTCCCGCCAAAGCCTGCCCCGTACTTGATACCGTCGTTCGACCCGCGCGTGGTTGGCGTCATGCGTCGGTCGATATGGCGATTTCGGCCGCCAGCGACGCGCTTTGCTGGCCCAGCACCGCATCGAGCTCGGCCTGGAGCTGCGCCACCGTGAACGGCTTGGCCAGCACCGGAAATCCTTCGGTGACGAAACTGCCGGCAAAGCCCGTCATCAGCAGCACCGGCAGCCCCGGCCGCGCGCGTCTGAGTTCGCGCGCAAGATCGAGGCCGCTGGTTCCACCCGGCATCACCACGTCGGTGACGACGAGGTCGATCTGGGTCGCACCCAGGCGGGTCCGTGCGCTTGCCGCGTCGCGCGCCTGCTCGACGCGGAAGCCGCACTGCTCCAGCAGTTCGGCGGTGGTGCGCGCCACCTCGTCGTCGTCGTCGATCAGCAGCACGGTACCGCCGTGCAGATGCGGCACCGGCCGTTCGATCACCGCATCGGTGAGCGTCGGCGCGTCGCTGCGCGGCAGCAGCAATTCGATTTCGGTGCCGCGGCCAGCTTCGCTGGCCAGCCGCACCGTGCCGCCGGATTGATGCGCGAATCCGTACACCTGGCTGAGCCCCAGCCCCGACCCTTTGCCGACATCCTTGGTGGTGAAGAACGGATCGAAGGCGCGCGCCGCGACGTCTTCCGACATGCCGACGCCGCTGTCGCGCAGCGTGAGACGCACGAAGTCGCCGGCCAGGCCCGACGGATGCTCGCCCGGCCGCAGCGTCACGTTCGACGCCCCGATCGCGAAACTGCCGCCCTTTTCCATCGCGTCGCGCGCATTGACCGCGAGATTGAGGAGCGCGAGATCGAACTGCGTCGGATCGACCGCGACCCGCCACAAAGCCGGCGGCAACGTCCAGGACAGCTCGACGTCGCTGCGCAGCGAGCGGCTCAGCATGTCGTCGAGGCCGCGCAGCCGCTCGGCGAGGCAGATCGTTTCTGGATGCAGCTCCTGCCGCCGCGCGAAGGCAAGCAGCTGGCGCGTCAGGCTGGTGCCGCGTTGCGCGGCCATGCGGATGGATTCGAGACGGCGCTCATACGATGCATTGCCGGCGGCGGCCTTTTCCAGCAGCTCGGCGTTGCCGAGCACGACCGACAGAAGATTGTTGAAATCGTGCGCCACGCCGCCGGTGAGCTGGCCCAGCGCTTCCATCTTCTGGGCCTGGAACAGGCGTGCTTCGGCTTCGGCCAGCGCCTGCGTGCGCGACGCGACCAGCGTCTCGAGCTCGTCATTGCTGCGCGTCAGCGCTTCGCGCGCGCGCACGATGTCGTCGATGTCGGCATCGACGCCGATCCAGCGCGCGATTTCTCCGCGCGTGTCATAGATCGGCTGCCCGCGCGAGCGGAACCAGTGATAGGCGCCGTCATGGCGGCGCATGCGAACCGTGACCTCGTACGGTTGCCGCGCCGCCACCGCGTCCTTCCACTTTCCCAGCGTGGTGTAGCGGTCGGCCGGATGCAGCACGTCGATCCAGCGTTGCCCCATTTGCATCTCGGGCGGCAAGCCGGTGAATTCACAAAAGGCCTGGTTGAGGTAATCGCATTCGCCGTTGGCGTCGCACATCCAGGCCTGCAGCGGCATGGTCTCGATGAGGGCGCGGAAGCGCTGCTCGCTGGCGCTCAGCTCCGCTTCGTTCTGCTTGCGGCTGGTAATGTCGCGCGCGGTGCCGGTGATCTCGACCAGCCGGCGGTTATTGCGCCTTGCCATGCCGCGCACGGCCAGCCAGCGCATGCCTCCATTGGCCGGGCGCACGCGGAATTCGATGTCGAAGAACTCGCCGTCGCGCACCCGCCGCACGGTCTGGCGCACCTGCTCGAAATCGGTCGGCATCACCAGCGCTTCCATCTCAGCGATGCCGGCCGGATGGTCGAGCGGCCAACCGACCACGCGCCGCAGCCGCTCGTCGAGATCGAGCTGCGCGTCGCCCGCACGCCAGCGCCACGTCCCCATATTCGACGCATCGAGCGCGGCGGTGAGCCGCGTCTCGCTCTCGTGCAGGCGTTTCAGCAGATGGCGTCCGGTTGCGGCGACGTACACGACGAGGCTCGCCGCCAGCGCGAACAGCACCACCCCGATCACGTCCTTGAGGTCGTGCACCGCAAACGAGAAGCGCGGCGGCACGAACAGGAACAGCGCCAGCAAGGCCGACAGCGCGACCGCCAGCAGCGCCGGCCGCAGCCCGCACAACAGCCCGATGATCACCAGCGCCGAAATCTGCACCACATAGGGGGCTGCGTGGCCGACCAGCGGGTCGAGCGCAAAACGGATTGCCGTCGCGAGCAGCGCGGCTGCGATCGCGATCGAGTAGCGGCGGCGCGACGCCGCCCGCATCCATTCGAACAAGCGCGTCTCGTTCACCGCCCCATACTCGCCCTTCTGCCGGTTGGCGCAATCGCCCGTGGACCCGCGGCCGGCCAGGCGGCGTTTCGCTGATTCAACACCGTCTTGAGAAGGATCGTTCGATGCGCCCCCGCCACGCCAGGCAACCGGCGACGCTGCTGCTCGATGCCGCCGGCTGGATTCCCAACAGCCCGGCGCGGCCGGCGCTGATCTGGAGCGGCGCGGTGCAGGCGGACGATCTCGCCACAGCGTTCGAGACGCGCTTCGCCGGCAATGGCTGGACCAATTCCTGGCGCGACGGGATCTACGAGTATCACCACTTCCATTCGACCGCGCATGAGGTGCTGGGCCTGGCGCGGGGCCGCGTACATCTGCAGCTGGGCGGGCCGCACGGTCCGGTCCGGTCGCTGGGCCCCGGCGACGTGGTGGTGGTCCCGGCGGGCGTCGGACATCGCAATGTCGGCTCGTCGGCCGATCTGCTGGTGGTCGGCGCATATGCCGGCGGCCGCGATTTCGACCTCTGCCGCGAGGATTCAGATCGCGCCAAGGTGCGCGCCAATTTGAAGTCGCTGCCCGATCCGGCCACCGATCCGCTCGACGGCGCCGAGGGTGCGCTGGTCGCCCTGTGGACAAAGGCCGCGCGCCGACGGTGACGCGCGCGCCGGGGCGGCGTTGGGTGACCCAATGCTCCCCACCAACCAGTCCCACCCGGCCTCGTCGCCGGTTGCGCTGCCACTGAATCTGGCTGCCCACCGGCCGATGGACCTGGCCGATCTCAAGCAGCACCCCATGCTCGACCGCGTGCATGAGAACTGGTTGCGCGGCCATCGCGACGGCCGGCCGCCGGCACGGCTCGATCCGCTCGACGTGCCCGCCGCCATCCTGCCCTATGTCATGCTGCTGCGGCTCGACGACGACAGACGCCTCACCGTCACCCTGGCCGGCAGTTTTGTCTGCGCCTTGCACGGCGGTGAGCTGCGCGGCGCCAGCACCGAAGATTTCTTCGCCGCCCAACAGGCCGCGAGCGTGGTCGAAGCGGCCCGCGCCGCAGCCGCGACCAACCAGCCCAGCCTTGCCGCCCGGCGCTATGTCGCGCTGTCGCGGCGGTCCTGGTCCTATGTCCGGCTGCTGCTGCCGCTCGCGCCCGACGCCGAAGGACGGCCGCGTTTCTACAAGGCGCTGGATCCCGATTCGCTCGCCGGCATGTAAGGACGCGACGCGCTGTCGCGCGCCGCTGCGAAGCCAGAACCTTCTTGACTTCGAAACGCGCGACAGCGCGTTTCCTCCTCCCCGTGCCACCGCTTCTCGCTCTCGACCAGATTCGCCTCGGCCATGGCGCCGCCCCGCTGCTCGACGGCGTCGATCTCGCGCTTGGACGCGAAGACCGCGCCTGTCTGGTCGGACGCAACGGCGCCGGCAAGTCGACCTTGCTCAAAATCGCCGCCGGGCTGGTGCAGTCCGACAGCGGCGCGCGCTTTCTGCAGCCGGGCGCCAAAGTCGCGTACCTGACGCAGTCGCCCGAACTCGGCACGCACGACACGATCGCGGCCTATGTCGCGACCGGCCTGCCCGAAGATCGCCGCCATGAAGAATGGCGTGTGCAGGCGGCGCTGGCGCCGTTCGAGCTCGATCCGTCGCGCGACCCGTCGCAACTCTCGGGCGGCGAAGCGCGCCGCGCCGCGCTGGCGCAGGCGCTGGTCGACGCGCCCGATCTGCTGCTGCTCGACGAACCCACCAACCATCTCGACATCGCCACCATCGAAACGCTCGAAACGGCGCTGAACGAGTTTCGCGGCGGCTTCGTCGTCATCAGCCACGATCGCGCTTTCCTGACGCGACTGACCGCGGTCACGCTGTGGCTCGATCGCGGCAGGTTGCGGCGGCTCGAAAGCGGCTTCGGGCGTTTTGAGGAATGGAGCGAGACGATCCTCGATCAGGAAACCGTCGAGCGGCACAAGATGGACCGCAAGATCGAAGCGGAAACCAAATGGTCGCGCGAAGGAATCAGCGCGCGGCGCAAGCGCAACCAGGGCCGCTTGCGCGCGCTGTACGCGATGCGGGACGAGCGCCGGGCGCAGCTCGACCAGGTCGGCCGCGCCGAGGCCACCATCGCGGCCGGCCCACGCGCCGCCACTGTCGTGATCGAAGCCAGGCACATCGCCAAGCGCTTCGGCGACCGCACCATCGTAAGCGATTTCTCGACCCGTATCCGGCGCGGCGATCGCGTCGGCCTGGTCGGCCCCAACGGCGCCGGCAAGACGACCTTGCTCAACATGCTGATCGGCACGCTCGAACCCGACGACGGCTACATGAAGCTGGGCGCCAACCTGGTGGTGCAGACCATCGACCAGCATCGTGCCGCGCTGGATCCGCAGCGTACCGTCGCCGACTTTCTCACCGACGGCGCCGGCGACCAGCTCGAGGTCAACGGCGTCAAGCGCCATGTCGTCGGTTATCTGCGCGACTTCCTGTTCGACGGCAGCCGCGCCCAGTCGCCGCTTTCGTCGCTCTCGGGCGGCGAGCGCGGACGGCTGCTGCTGGCGAAAGCGCTGGCGCGTCCGTCGAACCTGCTGGTGCTGGACGAGCCGACCAACGATCTCGACCTCGAGACGCTGGACCTGCTCGAAGAATGGCTGGGGGCCTATGACGGCACCTTGCTGCTGGTGAGTCACGATCGCGACTTCCTCGACCGCGTCGTGACCTCGACCATCGCCTTCGAAGGCGATGGGCGCGTCGCCGAATATGCCGGCGGCTGGACCGACTATACGCGCCAGCGACCGCCGCCTGCTCCACCGGAGCGCGCCACGGCACCGGTTGCGAAAGCCGTGACCGCGGCCGCACGCGAGGCCGGTGCGCCGGTCAAACTCAACTTCACGCAGAAGCGCGATCTCGACCGGCTGCCGGCGCAGATCGAGAGGCTCGCCGCCGAGATCGCGAAACTCGAAACGGTGCTTGCCGATGCGGACCTCTATGCCCGCGATCCGGCGTCCTTCCAGAAGGCGATCGACCAGCTCGAAGCGACCCGCCGCAAGCTCGCCGAGGCGGAAGAGCGCTGGCTCGAACTGGCGGCGCTGGCGGAATCCTACGCGCGCTGAGCGGCGCTTCGCTACGCCGCCGCGATGTGCGGCCGCGTGCGCGTTGCCGGCAGCACGATCGAGGCGCGCGTGCCGGCGCCTTCGCTGCTCTCGAGTTCCAGCCGGCCGCCATGCAGCTCGGCGATGCGTCGCGCCAGCGACAGGCCGAGACCGAGTCCCTCAGCATTGCGGCGATGGCTGCCGTCAGCCTGGGTGAAGCGCTCGGTCGCGCGCGCCATCTCGTCCGCCGACATGCCGATGCCGCTATCCTGGACCGTCAGGCGCACGCCGCCATCCGGTTCGAGCCCGGCGACCAGGCGGATCGTGTCACCGGAATCGCTGAACTTGATCGCGTTGCCGATCAGGTGCCACAGCGCGTAGGCAAGCTTGCGCTCGTCGGCCAGCATCGGCCGCGGCGTTGCGTCGGTGACGATTTCGAAGGTGAGCCGGGCCCGCGTCGCCGTCGCCTGCAGCCGGCGCGTGGCGCCCTGCAACAGGCTGCGCGGATCGATCAGATCTTCATCCATCGGGTCGTCGCCTTCGAGCCGCGACAACTCGATGAGGTCGCCGACGATCTGCATCAACCGGTCGATCGAGCTGTGGATCTCGCCGGCGAACTCGGCCACTTGCGCCGCGTCGATCCGTTCGGCGTTGTCGCGCAGCATGCCGGAAAAGCCGAGCGCCACGTGAATCGGCGTGCGCAGCTCGTGGCTGATGCTGCCGAGAAACTCGCTCTTGGCGCGGTCACCGCGCTGCGCCGCGTCCCGCGCCGCAGCCAACCGCTCGACCGCGAGCCGCGCCTCGGTGACGTCATGCAGCTGGACCAGCCGTGCGCCCAGCTCGGGCTCGTGAAACGCGTCCTGCACCGTCGCTTCGAGAATGACAGGCATCCCGGTCGCCGGCGTGACCGAGATGTCGAGCCGCCGCACCGTGCCGGCGTCGGTTTCCATATTCTTGCACAGCACGTCGAGCGCCGGCGCGCCGCGCACGACGTCGATGACGTGACGTCCGAGCAGCGCGCCGGCCGGCACGCCCAGCAGCGCCTCGACCGGGCCGCTTTCGAACTGCACGCGGCCGTCGCGATCGAGCAGCAGCACGACGTCGGTCGCGTGCTGCAGCATGGCGCGCAGGCGACGCTCGCTGCGCCGGACGGTGGCGGCCTCGCGCTGCGCCAGGCGATGCTCGATCCACACCGACAGCATCGCGAGGAAGCTGCAGACCAGGAACACGACGCCGATCGCGGTCGCGAGCCAGAAGCGATCGGCACCGACCGGCGTTTCGGCGATCGAGGCGTCGGGCAGGAACTGCGCCGCCGCCATGCCTGTATAGTGCATGCCCGCGATCGCGGCCGCCATGACGCAAGCCGCGATGCAGCGCAGCCAGATCGCGCGCACCGTGAAGGCGATGGCGAGCGCCGCGGTCGCGGCAACGATCGCGATCACGATCGACAGGATGAACAGGAACGTGTCGTAGCGCGTGACCGCCTGCATCCGCATCGCGTACATGCCGGTGTAGTGCATCAGCGCGACGCCGATTCCGACGATCGGCCCGGCGACAAACCAGGCGCGCCAATTTCCTTCGGCGCGATCGACCAGCCAGATGCCCGACGCGACCACGACGACCGCGATCAGCATCGAAGCCACGGTCGCGAACGGGTCGTAGGCGACCGCCAGGGGCAGCTCGAAGGCCAGCATGCCGACGAAATGCATGGTCCAGATCCCGCCGCCCAGCGCGAGCGCGGCCGCGAACAGCCAAAGCCCGCGGCGGTGCGTCAGTCCGCTACGGGCCCGCGCAGCCAATGTGAGCGCGGCAAACGAGGCCACGGCCGCAACGACGACCGACAGA
>JAQGIE010000059.1 GCA_028291365.1 Rhodospirillales bacterium | reverse complement strand
GGACGATGGAATTTCATCGCTTCGATTCCGATCGTCGCAACGCGCCCCTGGGCGCGCTCATAGGCGACGACGCCGCCGGCGATGTCCATCTGCGACAAAATCCAGCCGCCGAAAATGTCGCCGGCGGGGTTTGCGTCGGCCGGCATCGCGATCGTGCGCAAGGCAGGACCGTCGCGGAAATCGGGCGGCTGCTCGTCGGTCGGGTGCATCAATTTGTTTACCTTGATTTTTCTAGCGGTGGGAATTGTTCCCACTATGGTCGCGGCTCCTCATCCCGCTGGAGCATAGCCGTGCGCCTCTTCCTTGCCCTCGCTTTTCTCGTTCTCGTCGCGGGCTGTGACACAGTCAGCGGCAATTCGGGCCAGGCCACGCCGACCGCCGCGCGCGGTGATATGGCCACCGGCTCGCGCCTGGGCCACTGATCCAGATTCCGGCTGGGGCACCCGGGCACATTGCCTGAGTGCCCCGGTTTGATTCATGTTCGCGGCATGTCCGATCTGTTCGACAAGAATGCCGCCCGCAAAAGCAAAGACGCCTACTCCGCCGAGCACATCGAGGTGCTCGAAGGGCTGGAGCCGGTTCGGCGCCGGCCCGGCATGTATATCGGCGGCACCGACGAGCGCGCGCTGCACCACCTCGTCGCCGAGGTCCTCGACAATTCGATGGATGAAGCCGTCGCGGGGCATGCGACGCGAATCGAACTCGAACTCGGCACCGGCGGCATGGTCACGGTGCGCGACAATGGTCGCGGCATTCCGGTCGACGAACATCCGAAATACAAGGGCAAGTCCGCCCTCGAAGTGATCCTGACGCTGCTCCATTCGGGCGGCAAATTCTCGGGCAAGCTCTACGCCACGTCGGGCGGCCTGCACGGCGTCGGCCTGTCGGTCGTCAACGCGCTGTCGGACCAGCTCATCGTCGAAGTCGCGCGCGAGAAGCAGCTCTATCGCCAGCGCTACGAGCGCGGCGCGCCCAAGACCAAACTCGAATCGCTGGGCAACGTAAATCGCCGCGGCACCAGCATCACGTTCCATGCCGACGCCCAGATCTTCGGCGATGACGCGCAGTTCAAGCCCGAGCGCCTGTACCGCATGGCGCGCTCGAAAGCCTATCTGTTCCGCGGCGTCGAGATCCGCTGGTCCTGCGATCCGTCCCTGCTGGGCAAGGATTCGGAAACGCCCGCCGCAGCGGTGCTGCACTTCCCCAACGGCCTGCTCGACTTCCTGCACACGGCGATGCAGGGACGTGAAAGCCTGACGCCGCTGCCTTTCGCCGGACAAGGCGATCTCGCCAACGACACGGGTCGCGTCGAATGGGCCATCGCCTGGCCCGGCGACGAGGACGGTTTCGTCCATTCCTATGTGAACACGGTGCCGACGCCCGAAGGCGGTACGCACGAACAGGGCCTGCGCCAGGCGCTGACGCGTTCGCTGCGCGCCCACGGCGAACTGGTCGGCAACCGGCGCGCCGCCAACATCACGCCTGACGACGTGATGGGCGGCGCTGCGATCCTGCTGTCGGTGTTCCTGCGCGAACCATCGTTCCAGGGCCAGACCAAGGAGAAGCTCGCCAGCACCGAAGCGACGCGCCTGGTCGAAACCGCGATCAAGGATCATTTCGATCACTGGCTCGCCGGCAATCCGGCGGCGTCGAAAGTGCTGCTCGATCGCATGATCGAGAAAGCCGAAGAGCGCTCGCGCAAGCGGGAGTCGAAGGACCTCGCGCGCAAAAGCGCGACCCGCAAGCTGCGCCTGCCCGGCAAGCTCGCCGACTGCGCCTCGCAGACCGCCGACGGAACCGAGATCTTCATCGTCGAAGGCGATTCAGCCGGCGGCTCGGCGAAACAGGCGCGCAATCGCAACACGCAGGCGATCCTGCCGCTGCGCGGCAAGATCCTGAACGTCGCGAGCGCTACCGCCGACAAGCTCAAATCGAACCAGGAATTGTCGGACCTGACCTTGGCGCTCGGCTGCGGCGCCGGCCGCGACTTCGATCTGCGCAAGCTGCGCTACGAGCGCGTCGTCATCATGACCGACGCCGACGTCGACGGCGCGCATATCGCGGCGTTGCTGATCACCTTCTTCTATCGCGAAATGCGTCCGCTGGTGCAGGCGGGCCGCCTGTTCCTGGCTTTGCCGCCGCTCTATCGCCTGGCGCAGGGCGGCACCGTCCTCTACGCCCGCGACGACGCGCACAAGGAAGAGATCATCAAGAAGACGATGACGGGACGCGCCAAGGTCGAGATCAGCCGCTTCAAAGGTCTGGGCGAGATGCCCGCGTCGCAGCTCAAAGAGACGACGATGGACCCGTCGAAACGAACGTTGCTGAAGGTAACGCTCCCCGGTCTCCACGCGAGCGAGGAAGCCGCGCCGGAACATTCGACCGCCTCGCTGGTCGAGCGGTTGATGGGGCGCAATCCCGAACCGCGCTTCCGCTTCATTCAGCAGAACGCCAAGTTCGCGCGCGACCTCGACGTCTGATTTCCTGCAGCGCTGCCATGCAGCGCGCATCTGGCGCGGCATCCGGTCGCTTTCCTCGCAGGATCCAGGCGCCACATTCGTGCCACGGACGCACCCGAAGACGT
>JAQGIE010000056.1 GCA_028291365.1 Rhodospirillales bacterium | reverse complement strand
GCCGGACGTGCCATCAGCCGAGCCGGTCAGGATCGACAGCGGGTCGAACTGGCTTGCTGACGCGTTGTTCGTACTACTCGTACTCGTACTCTTCTGCAGCGATTGCACCAGCGAGGTATACCCCGATGGCAATAGCGGCTGGATACTCATTGAAACCTCCAAACAAACACGCCGCACTTGGCGGCGCCGTTGGAGGTCCAAACTTCATGCCAAATTTGCGTGAGCATTTCCGCCGTCGCGATGACGACGGAATCTGCCGCGCGGCAAGCAAATCCAGGTTTGTTTCCGGCGCTGACGCGCGGTAACGGCGCCGACGACAGGCTCGCGCCAGATCGTATGTCAGCGTGTTACTGCGGTTCAGGCGCTGCCGACATGTTTGGCGATGATCTCCAGGAACTCGCTCCAGCCGGCGTGCGGCCTGTTTCTGGTCGGGCAGCTTGGTGTGCGTCAGCACCATTTCGCAGCTCGGGTCCAGGCGTCGTAGATCCGTTGCGCGGGAACGTCGTACGAGCGACGCAGCGTGATTTCGACCGTCACCGGCTTCCCACCTGCTTGGCGAGAATTTCGGCGAACTGAGTCCAGCCCTCGGTGTGACCCTGGACCTTGTCTTCGGGCAGCTTGGTATGCGTCAGCACCATTTCGCAGGACGATCCGAGATCGGTGATTTCGATCCGCACCAACGACTCCTTGCCGTAGGTGCCGCACGTGCTGAACCAGGTGAATTCGATCAGGTGCGGCGGGTCGAGATGCAAATATGTGCCGCTCTGCTCCTTCACATTGCCGTCGTCGATCATGTTGAGCTGGTACTTGCCGCCGACGCGCACGGTACCTTCGTAGGTGCCACCCAGCGTCAACCATTGGCGGACCTGTTCTGGGTCGGTCCATGCATCATAGATCCGTTGCGCCGGCACATCGTAGGTGCGGCGGATTTTGACCTGCGTCGTCATGTGCGTTTCTTCCCGCGTTTAGTCGGCACTGAACTTTTCTGGATATGTTTGTCGAGCGCGTCGAGCCGCAGATGCCAGAAGGCGAGATGCGTCTGCATCCAGCGTTCAGCATCGGCGATGGCGTCGATCTCGGCCGCGAATCGATGTTCGCGCCCGACGATCTCGCGCCGGACCAGCCCGGCCTGTTCCAAAACTTTGAGATGCTTCGATACGCCGAACAGCGACATGTCGAACGGCTCGGCGATCTCGGAGATGTTCGCCTGACCCGCACGCAGCCGTTCCAGCATGCGCCGGCGCGGTTCACTCGCCAGCGCGGCAAACACCGCGTCGAGGTCGGCTCGTTTTCGTTCAACCATGTGGTTGATGTTTAGCGCCGCCGGTCGGATTGTCAACCGGCTGGTTGTTCGAGTTTTCGGACCGAAGGATGCCGGACGCACCTTCGAGCGCAGCAAGGATCGGCTGCAGCAGCTGACGCTGATCGCGAGCCTCAATATCTGCGCGCTGCTGGGACCCGAGCGGCTGACGCCGCGGCCCCGCCGGCCAACAAAAGCAACCTGCCGCCGCGGCCCAAACCGCCGACGTTTGAACTCGTTCCGGAGTGACGCTTTATTCCGCCACCGCCCGCATGATCGCATCGAGATGCGCGCGGGCGCAGTCGAACACCGGCAGCGCCGTTTCGTTTTCGTCGAACACCAGCGCCAGCTCGCTGCCCGCCAGCACGATCATTTCGGCGCCTTCGCGACGCTGCAGTTCCTGGCCGATCTCGACCAGCTCGCGCCTCACCGCCTGCGTGCCGCTTCCCGCCTGCACGATCGACAGATAGAGCGCCTGGATGCGGTCGAGTTCGGCCGGCCTCGGCGCGACGATCTCGATGTCGCCGAGACCGCCGAACAGGTTCGATTCCATCACGAAGCGCGTGCCGAACACCGCGACGCGCCTGACGCCGCGCGCTTTCAGCTCGTCGGCGGTGACCTGCACGATGTCGATCAGCGGCAGCGGCGTGATGCGCGACAGGATCGGCATGCAGATATGCGGCGTCACCGCCCCGATCGCGGCAAATTCGGCGCCGCCGCGGCCGAGCTGTTCGATGAAGCCGGCGAGATAGGCGGCGAGCCCCGACAGATCATCCGCGCTGATGAAGCCGAACACGCGCTGCACTTCGGCATGGGTGATCAGGAGCTGCATCTCCAGCCCGCGCGCCGCATGCTCGCGCACCAGCGCGTGATAGTAATGCGAGGTGGCGCCGGGCCCGAGCCCGTGCACCAGTCCGATGCGTTTGCCGTGCTGCTTCACCGGCCGCGGACGAGCGCGTTCGCCGCCGCGACGATCGACTCCGCGTCGAGCCCGTGCAGGCGAAACGCGTCTTGCAGGTCGCTCGACTGGCCGAACCGCGTCACGCCCAGCGCCTGGGTGCGATTGCGCTGCACCGAGCCGAGCCACGACAGGCTGGCCGGATGCCCGTCGAGGATCGTCACCAGCGCCGCGTCCTCCGGCAGCTCGGCGAGCAAGGTTTCGACATGGCTGGTCGCCCGCTCGCCCCCGGGTCGTTGCCCAGGGCAGGCCTTGCGCCGCGCGCGTTGCACCTTGTCCCATTCGCTGTAGAGCGCGTCGGGCGACGTCACTGCCAACACACCCATGCCTGGATGCGACTGCGCCAGTTCGGTCGCCGCTTCCAGCGCTTCGGGCGCGATGGCGCCGCAATAGGCGAGCGCCAGCGTAGCGCTTCCGGTCGGATGGCGCAGCCAGTAGCCGCCTTTCACCACGTCACCCGCATCCAACGGACGTTGGATCTGTTCGATGCTGCGCGTGGAGAGACGCAGATAGAGCGACCCGCCCTCGTCCGCCTGCATGTGGTGAAAGCCGTGCTCCATCACGACCGCGAGTTCGTCGGCGAAAGCGGGCTCGTAATAGGTCAGCCCGTCCTGGCTCATGCCGATCAGCGGCGTGCCGATCGATTGGTGCGCGCCGCCTTCGGGCGCCAGCGTGACGCCCGACGGCGTCGCTACGATCATGAAGCGCGCGCCCTGGTAACAGGCATAGATCAGCGCATCGAGGCCGCGATTGATGAACGGGTCATAGACCGTGCCGACCGGCAGCAGCCGCGCGCCGTGCAGCTTGTCGGCAAGGCCGAGCTGGCCCAGCAGCAGGAACAGATTGTGTTCGGCGATGCCGAGTTCGATATGCTGGCCGGCCGGCGCCATCTGCCATTTCTGCGGGCTGGCGATCTTCTCGGCCTGGAACGCGTCACCGCGTTCGGTGCGATGAAAGATGCCGCGGCGATTGACCCAGCCCGACAGGTTGGTCGACACGGTGACGTCGGGCGACGTGGTGACGATGCGCTCGGCCAGCTTGGTGCGTTCGCGTGCCAGCTCGAACAGGATCTTGCCGAACCCTTCCTGCGTGCTCATCCGCTCGCCTTTTGGCGCTTCGATCGCGGGAACCGCGATCGTTTCGCACGGCGGCGTCGGCGCACGCTGCGCGAACGGCACGCGCGACAGGAAGGAGCGCGTCGCCTGCTCGTCGATGTCGAGCCCCGCGAACGGTTCCCACTCATGACCTTCGGGCACGTTCATCAGCTGCTGGAAGGTGCGCAGCTGGTCCGGGTTCATCAGCCCGGCGTGATTGTCTTTGTGGCCCGCAAGCGGAAGGCCCCAGCCCTTGATCGTGTAGGCGACGAAACAATGCGGCGTCTCATCGCCGTCGGCCGCGTCGAAGGCTTCGAGAATCGTCTCGAGATCGTGTCCGCCGAGATTGGTCATCAAGCGGCCGAGCGATGCATCGTCGTGCCCGTCGAGCAATTCGCGCAGGCCCGACGTGCCGCCAAGGTCGCGCTGCAACCGTTCGCGCCAGGCCGCACCGCCCTTGAAGGTCAGCGCGCTATAGACCTGGTTCTCGCAGCGGTCGATCCAGTCGAGGACGGCTTCGCCGGCGGGACCGTGCCGCGCCGCTTCGAGCTGCTTGCCGAATTTGAGCGTGACGACCTTCCAGCCGACATTGTCGAAGAAGCCTTCAATCTTGCGGAACAGCGCGTCCGACACGACGCCGTCGAGGCTCTGCCGGTTGTAGTCGATGATCCACCACAGATTGCGGACGTCGTGCTTCCAGCCTTCGAGCAGCGCTTCGTAGACATTGCCCTCGTCGAGCTCGGCGTCGCCGAGCAGCGAGATCATGCGGCCCATGCGCGCTTCGTCGGGGACCATGCGATGCAGGTGCGTGTAGTCCTGCACGATCGAAGCGAACAGAGTCGCCGCGACGCCCAGCCCGACCGAGCCGGTCGAGAAATCGACGTCGTCGATATCCTTGGTGCGCGACGGATAGCTTTGCGCGCCGCCATAGGCGCGGAACCGTTCGAGCTTCTCGCGGGTCTGCTTGCCCAGCAGATATTGGATGGCGTGAAAGACCGGCGAGGCATGCGGCTTGACCGCGACCCGGTCCTCCGGCCGCAGCGTGTGGAAATAGAGCGCGGTCATCAAGGTCGCGACGCTGGCACTCGAGCTTTGATGGCCGCCGACTTTCAGCCCGTCGCGCGACGGGCGCAGATGGTTGGCGTTGTGAATGGTCCAGGTCGCCAGCCACAGCACCTTGCGTTCGAGCGCGCGCAACATGGCGAGCGTCTTGGGATCGAGCGGACGCCCGCTGGCATGATCCGATGGGGCTGACGTGGAGACGCGGCGCGGCTGGGCTTGCATCATCGAAGACCTCGAAAGAAGGCGATGAGCCTAGCAAGCGGCCCCAGGGCCGCCAAACGCTGATCGGACCTTCGGCGACAACGCAAACGCGTTGCGGCAGCACGGCAGAAAACGCGCGAAACCAGCGCCGAACCACGGGCGCGCGTAAGGATCGTGCTTGATCGCGGCAGGACCCGCTGCCTAGCCTGCTCTATGCACACTACAAGCCCCGACTCCGTCCGCGACCGCGTCGGCGCCGCAGAGTGGCAGGCGCGGGTCGATCTCGCCGCGCTCTATCGCCTGGTCGCGCTCTATGGCTGGGACGACGCGATCTTCACCCATCTGTCGCTGCGCGTGCCGGAAAGCGACGGGCATTTCCTGATCAATCCGTACGGCGTCTTCTTCGAGGAGATGACCGCGTCGTCGCTGGTCAAGATCGATCTCGACGGCAAGGTGATCGATCCGACGCCGTACCCGGTCAACGCGGCCGGATTCGTCATTCATTCGGCCGTGCACATGGCGCGCGACGACGCGCATTGCGTGATGCATCTGCACTCGGTCGCGGGCGTCGCGGTCGCCTCGCAGAAGCGCGGCTTGCGGCCGATCAGCCAGACCGCGCTGATCGCGCTGCCCGACCTCGCCTATCATGACTATGAGGGCATCGCGCTCGATCTCGACGAACGCCAGCGCATCGTCGCCGACCTTGGGTCGAAGAACCTGATGCTGTTGCGCAACCACGGCACGCTGGCGGTCGGACCGACCGTCGCGGCGACCTGGCTGCGCATGTACCTGCTCGAACGCGCCTGCGCCCAGCAGGTCGCGGCCTTGAGCGGCGGCGACGACGAGCTGCTCGAAGCACCGCCGGCGGCTCGCGAAGAAGTGGTGCGCGCGATGCGCAGCCAGGGCGCCGCCACGGTGCCTGACCTTGCCTGGACGGGATTTTTGCGCAAACTCGACCGCGTCTCGCCGGGTTATCGCGACTGACGGCGGCTGGCCAATGGTCGCGCGGTTCGCGCCGGCCGTGCCCCGCCGGCCGACCTGCTAGGCTCGCCTGTCGAATCGGGGGCCTTGCTCGATGTCGGATGTCGCGGCGCCGGAATTCAGCCGGCGCTATGCCTGGTACGTCGTCATCTTGCTGACCGCCGCCTACGCGGTCGCGCTGCTCGACCGTATCGTCATTTCGCTGTTGATCGAACCGATCAAGCACCAGTTCGCGCTCTCCGACTCCGAGATCGCGCTGCTGTCGGGCGCCGCCTTCGGCCTTTGCTACAGCGTGATGGCCTTGCCGTTCGGCTGGCTCGCCGACCGCGCCAACCGCCGGTGGATCATCGCGCTGGGCATCACCGGCTGGAGCATCGCGGCCGCCGCCTGCGGTCTGGCGCGCAGCTTCGGCGGCCTGTTTGCCGCGCGCGTCGGCGTCGGGATCGGCGAAGCCTCGCTCAATCCCAGCGCGACCTCGATGATCGCCGACCTGTTTTCGGGACCGGCGCGCGCCAAAGCCTATGGTGTCTTCGTCGCCGGCACGTCGTTCGGAACCGGCGCCGCGTTCCTGCTCGGCGGTGCCGCGATCGATGCGGCCGATGCGGTGCGCGCGCAAGCGGGCGGCTTCTTCGCCGGCCTGGAAAATTGGCAGATCGTGTTCCTGCTGACGAGCCTGCCCGGCCTCGTCGTCGCGTTCCTGTTCGTCACCACCGTGCGCGAGCCGCCGCGGCGCGAGCGAACCGCGCAGGTCGAGTTCGCGACGCTGCTGCCGTTTCTGCGCGACAAGAAAGCCGCCGTCGCCGCGATCATTCTCGGCCTGTGCTGCAGCCTGACTAATGTCTATGCGCTCATCGCCTGGTATCCGGTGATGCTGGTCCGCGTGCATGGCTGGAGCCCGGGCGAGGTCGGCTACGCGCTGGGCGTGATCGGACCGCCCGCCGCCTTGGTCGGTGCCGTCGGCAGCGGCTGGCTGATCGCGCGCATCAATCAAGCCGGCCGCACCGACGCAGCCTTGCTGGTCGCGCTCGTCGCGTCGGTCATCTATGGACTCTTCCTGGTCGCGTCGGGCCTCGTCGCCGACACCAATCTCTCGATCGCTTTCTATTTCCTCGCCAGCCTGTGTTCGAACAGCTTTTCCGCCGCGGCCTTCTCGGCCTTGGCGCAGCTGGCGCCGAACGAGCTGCGCGGAAGGCTGACCGCGCTCTACACGCTGATGATCGGCATCGTGTCGCTGAATCTCGGTCCACTGATGGTCGGCTTGTTCAGCGATTATGTCTTCGGTGCGAACCGCCTCGATCTTTCCTTTGCAGCGACGGTCGGACTCGACAGTCTGCTGGCTGCGCTGATCCTGCTCGCGGGACGCGGGCCCTATCGCCGTTCGGTTGGAGTCGCATGACCAAAGAGAATTTCCGTCCCGCCTATGCCTGGTACGTCGTCGGGCTGCTGACGGCGGGCTACGCCGTCTCGGTCCTCGACCGGATCGTGATCGGATTGCTGCTCGAACCGATCAAGGCGCAATTCCAGCTCACCGACTTCCAGCTCGCGCTGGTGTCGGGCGCTGCGTTCGGCGTCTGCTACAGCATCATGGCGATTCCGTTCGGCTGGCTGGTCGACCGGTTCGACCGCCGCCTGATCACCATCATCGGGATCGCGGGCTGGAGTCTTGCGACCGCAGCGAACGGTCTGGCGCGGAGTTTTCTCGGCCTGTTTTTGGCGCGTACCGCGGTCGGGATCGGCGAAGCCTCGCTCAGCCCCAGCGCTGCGTCGCTGATCGGCGATCTGTTTCCTGGCGAACGGCGGGCCAAAGCCTATGGCGTGTTCGTCAGCGGCGCTTCGGTCGGAACCGGGGTCGCGTTCTTTGCCGGCGGATTCGCGGTTGCGGTGGCCGCACCGGTGCGCGCGCAATTCCCTGCCCTGCTCGGCAGTTTCGAGCCTTGGCAGATCGCGTTCATGCTGACCAGCATCCCCGGTCTGGTGCTGGCGCTGCTCTTCGCACTGACCGTGCGCGAACCGCCACGCCGCGTGCGCGACGCCAGCCTGGCGCCGGTACCGCCGCTTTGGCCGTATCTGCGGCGCAACTGGCAGGCCGCCGCGACCATCATCGTCGGCGTGTCCTGCAACCTGATGACGATCTACACGCTGATCTTCTTCTACCCGTCGCTGCTGGGCCGCGTGCATCATTGGGCGGCGAGCGACGTCGGCTTCTGGGTCGGGCTGGTCGGCGCGCCGATCGGCGGTGCCGGCGCGATTTTCACCGGTTGGTTCATCACCGCGATCGCCAAGCGCGGCCGTCCCGACGCGCCGCTGCTCACTGCGCTGATCGGCACGATCTATTACGGCATCTGGTGTATCGCCGCCGCGCTGGCGCCGAACGGCACCTGGTCGATCGTGTGCTTCATTGCCTCGGCGATCATGGCCAATACCTGCGTCGCCTCTGCCTTTGCGGGCCTGGCGCAAATTGCGCCCAACGAACTGCGTGGCCGGCTGATCGCGCTCTACACGCTCACCGGCGGTATCGTCGGCCTGTTCATCGGACCAGCCGTACTGGGCATCTTGAGCGACCGTGTCTTTGGCGCCGCGCGTCTCGACCTTTCGCTGGCGACCGCGTTCGCGCTCAACACGATGATCGGCGCCGCCATTTTGCTGGCCGGCCGCAAACGCTACATCACCGCCGTTGCCGAGGCGAAAGCGAACGGCGTCTGAGCGCGACCGTGGCGCTAGATATGCGGCCGGCGCGGCTGGTACGGCGCCTCGAGCGATGCGATCTCGTCGGCGCTGAGCTTCAGTGCCAGCGCCGCCAGCGCGTCGGTGAAGTGGCCCGGCTTCGACGCACCGATGATCGGCGCCGTCACGCCCGGGCGTGACAGAACCCAGGCAAGCGCCACGGTGGCCGGCTTGACGCCGCGTCGGTCCGCGACCGTGCGCACCGCGTTGATGATCGCTTCTTCCTGCGCGTCGCCGGGATAGAGCCGCTTGGCGATGTCGTCGGTCTCGGCCCGCGACGTGGTGGTGGCGCCGGCGAGACGGCCGCGCGCGATCGGGCTCCACGGAATGACGCCGATTCCTTCGCTGCGGCACAGCGGCAGCATCTCGCGTTCTTCTTCGCGATAGAGCAGGTTCAGCTGCGGCTGCATCGACACGAACGGCGCGTACGCTTGGGCGCGCTGAAGCCCTACCGCTTTCATGAATTGCCAGGCGAACATCGACGAGG
This sequence comes from Rhodospirillales bacterium, assembly GCA_028291365.1. Taxonomy (GTDB): domain Bacteria; phylum Pseudomonadota; class Alphaproteobacteria; order BOG-932; family Roseiterribacteraceae; genus Roseiterribacter. The sequence continues at coordinate 38,760 of JAQGIE010000056.1, read as the reverse complement.
CGCCGAGATAGCGCACCTTGCCCGCCCGCACGACGTCGTTCAGCGCGTCGATCGTCTCTTCGATCGGCGTCTGATCGTCCCAGCGATGCAGCTGGTAGAGATCGATCCAGTCGGTGCCGAGCCGCTTCAACGAATTGTCGACGGCCTGGAAGACGTGCCGGCGCGACAGGCCGCGATCATTGGGATCGTCGGACATCGCACTATAGAGCTTGGTCGCGACCACGACGCGCTGGCGGGCACCGCGGTCGGCAAGAAACCGGCCGAGAATGGCCTCGTTCTCCCCCAGCGAATATTGATCGGCGGTGTCGAAGAAATTGATGCCGGCATCGAGCGCCGCATCGAGGAACGGCCGCCCCTCCTGCTCGGTCAACACCCACGGACGCCAGCTTTTGAGTCCGTAGGTCATGCAGCCGAAACACAGGCGCGAGACCTTGAGGCCGGTTTTGCCGAGGTTGACGTAATCCAATGCCCGACTCCTTCGCTCAGCCCGAATACTTCATCGCATTCTTGACGAAGCGCTCGGTCTCGACGAGTTGATTCAAGGTCGCAGCGTCGGCGCGCACCAGCCCTTCGCTGCTGCCGTTCGCAGCCAGTTTCGCAAAGGACGCTTCCATCGCGGCGACCGCGCTGCCGAGGCCGACGCCGGGATACAGCGCGAGGTGGAATCCCATCGCCTGCAGGTCGGCTGCGTCGCGCGCGAAATGGGGGCGGCCTTCGAGACAGTTCGACACGAGCGGCACCCGGGATGCCAGCGCCGCGGCCAGGCGCTGCGCCTCGTCGCGCGTGCGCAGACATTCGACAAACACCAGATCGGCCCCCGCGTCGGCAAAGGCGACGGCGCGCGTCAGCGCCTCGTCGAACGGATAGGCATCGGTGCGGGCGCTGATCAGGAATTCCTTGTCATGGCGTGCATCCTGCGCAGCGCGCAGCTTGCCCAGCATGTCCGGCAGCGGCAGCACCGGCCGCGATTGCAGCGAAGCAGCCGGCTTGACCGCGATCTGGTCTTCAAGCTGCACGCCCGCGGCGCCGGCACGTTCGAACGCGCGAACCGCGCGCTGCACATTGGCGACCGAGCCGAAGCCCTGGTCGATATCGACCATCAGCGGCGTGTCGACGCGCTCGCAGATATGCGTGGCGATCAACGCCAGCTCGTCCAGCGTGACGAGGCCGAGATCGGGCCGCGCGAGTTGCGCGTAGGACGCGGCCGAGCCCGACAGGAACAGCGCGCCGAAACCGGCGCGCGTCGCGAGCAGCGCCGACATCGCATCAAAGACGCCGGGCGCGACGACGATGTCGGCATGAGCCAGCGCGGCGCGCAGGCGGGTGGCGGGTTTCATCGTCATCGCTTTCCTTGAGCCTCGTACACGATATCGCCGTCGACCAGCGTCATTTCGATTTTCAACTTGGGCACCTGGTCGATCGGCACCACCAGCGGGTCGCGATCGAGCACGGTCAGGTCGGCGCGCTTGCCGGGTTCGATCGTGCCGCGAGTCTTTTCTTCGAACGCGGCGTAGGCCGGCGCGCGCGTCAGCAGGGCCAGCGCCTGCGGCCGCGTCAGCGCCTGTTCCGGATGCCAGCTGGCCCCCTGGTAGCCGGCGAGGTCGCGGCGCGACGTTGCGGCGTAGAATTCGATGCGCGGATCGCCGACTTCGACCGGTGCGTCCGAACCGCCCGACACGACCGCGCCCGAGGCGAGCAGGCTGCGCCACGCATAGGCGCCGCCCAATCGCTCGGGACCGAGACGCGCCGGCGCGAAATGCAGGTCGCCGATCGCGTGGCTCGCCTGCATCGACGCGATGACGCCGAGCCTGGCGAAGCGCGGCAGATCGGCAGCGTCGATGATCTGCGCATGTTCGATGCGCCAGCGGCGCTGGTCATTGGACGGGACGGCAGCGAAAGCCTTTTCATAGGCATCGAGCACGACGCGGTTGGCGCGATCGCCGATCGCATGCGTCCACACCTGCACGCCATTCCTGGCGGCGCGCTCGAGCACCGGGCCGATCCGCTCGATCTCGGGCCGCACCAGACCGCTCGTGTTGGGCGCGTCGGCATAGGGCGCCAGCAGCGCCGCACCGCGCGAGCCCAGCGCCCCGTCGGCATAGAGCTTGATCGCGCGCACGACCAGCCGCCCGTTGCAGCCCAGGTCGCGCGGCCCTTTGTCGAGCAGCTCCTCGGCCGCCGGGCTGGGCCAGAACAGCGAGTAGTAGATGCGCAGCTTGAGGCCGCCGCTGCTGCACAGATCGCGCAGCGCCGCGAGCTCGTCGGCCGAACCGCCGGCTTCGTGCAGCTGCGTCAGGCCGAGCGACACTTCGCGGTCGATGCCGGCGCGCAATTCTTCGCGCAGTTCGTTTTTTCCGATCGCCGGGATCTTGGCGGTGATGGTCGGCATCGCAGTGTCGAGCACGATGCCGGTGAAGGCGCCTTGCGTGTCGCGCACGAAACTGCCGCCGGCCGGATCCTTCGCGCTGCCGTCGATGCCGGCGAGCTTGAACGCGGCGCTGTTGACCGCGATCGCGTGCCCGTCGCCGCGGCGCAGCGCCACCGGATTGTCGGGCGCAACCGCGTCGAGTTCGGCGCGCGACGGCATGCGCTTTTCCGGCCAGGCGGTTTCGATCCAGCCTTCGCCGACGACCCAGCTTCCGGGCTGCGCCGCAGCGGCGCGCTCGCGCACCCGGTTCAGTAATTCAGCAAGGCTCGGCGCCGACGACAGGTCGAAGGCGCGCAGGCGATGGCCGATCCCGGTCAAATGCGCGTGCCCGTCGCGAAAACCCGGAATGACGGTGCGTCCGCCAAGCTCGATCACGCGCGCGCCGGGCTGTGCGGCGGCGCGGGCGCCCTCGTCGGTGCCGACATAAACGATGGCGCCGTTGCGAACCACGAGCGCACTGACGAGCTTGGCAGCTTCGGGGCCGCTGCGGACGCGGCCACCCAGCAACACGAGGTCGGCGGCGGATGCCGCTCCGGCCAAGGAGGCGGCGACCAGCGCCATGCCAATCCGCACACGAAATCTCACGCTCGACTCCCGGGTCTCGACTCAGGGCGGCGGAGCATCGGACGGCGTGACACCGGACCGCAAGCCGATCCACGTTGCGCGGCGTTTCGGTGGCGTCACGCCCCCAGGAGATCCCATGCACGGCCCCCGCCTGTTCCGGTTTCTGATGCTGATTCTGTCGCTGCTCGCTGCCGGCCCGGCCTCGGCCGCGGTCGAGGGTCTCGAAGCGAACGGCCCCAACCCGGCCCTCGCCGACCAGTTGAAGCTGTTCGGGCAGTTCGTCGGCAACTGGGACTGCGAGGTCCTGCGCTATCAGGACGGCCAGGCGCAGCAGCGCAGCACCGGCGAGTGGCATTTCGGGTGGGTGCTCGACGGGCGCGCGGTGCAGGACGTGTTCATCGTTCCGGCGCGCAGCGATGGCGGACAGCCGCGCGAATGGGGATCGAGCCTGCGCAGCTTCGATCCCAAGACCGGCACCTGGTTCATCGCCTGGGTCGGGCCGGTGCAAGGCACGCTGCAGACCTTCACCGCAAAGCAGCATGGCGACGAGATCGTGCATGACGGCGTCACCCCCGACGGCCGGCCGTCGCGCTGGGTGTTCAGCGAGATTCGGACCGACTCGTTCCGCTGGCGCTCGATGGTGTCGCCCGACCGCGGCTCGAGCTGGAACGTGACGCAGGAGATCGTCGCCCGGCGCAGGAAGTGACGCGCTGGATGGAGGGCAAAATGGACGTTACACGACGCGATCTGTTGCGCGCATCAAGCCATGCCGCGCTGCTGTCTCTGGTGCCGGCCGCGGCACGCGCCGCGGACCCGCCCGCCGCAATCCAGTTCGACCCGGCACAGCCCGACGGGGTGCGCGAGATCGCGACCCTCGAAGCGCTGCCGGGCAAGAAGCCGCTGATCAAGCTCAGCTACCGCCCGCCCAACTACGAAACGCCGTTCTCCTATTTCGATCAGTTGTGGACGCCCAACGACGCCTTCTTCGTGCGCTATCACCTCGCCGTCATTCCCGAAGTCGACGCCCAGGAATGGCGGCTCAAGATCGGCGGCGAAGGCGCGACGACGCCGTTCGAACTCACGTTCGACCAGCTGAATCGCGACTTCGAGCAGGTCGAAATCGCCGCCGTCTGCCTGTGTTCGGGCAACCGGCGCGGCCTGTTCCAGCCGCACGTGCCCGGCGTGCAATGGGGCCAGGGCGCGATCGGCAACGCGAAATGGAAGGGCGTGCGCCTGAAGGACGTGCTGGCCAAGGCCGGCGTGAAGAAGGAAGCGGTCGAGTTGCGCCTGGACGGCGCCGATTCACCGCCGCTCGAGAAGACGCCCGACTTCGCCAAATCGCTTCCGCTGTGGAAAGCGCTCGACGACACGGTGCTGATCGCGACCTCGATGAACGGCGCGCCGCTGCCGCATTGGAACGGCTACCCCGCCCGCATCGTGGTGCCCGGCTGGACCGCGACCTATTGGATGAAACACGTCATCTCGCTCGAGCTGCTGACCAAGCCGCTCGACAATTACTGGATGAAGACGGCGTACCGGATTCCGCAAGGCAAGTTCCCGGTGGTGCAGCGCTTCCTCGGCCAGGAGAACGACAGCAACGCGCCGATCACCGAGATCATGGTCAATTCGATCATCAGCAATCTCAGCAACGGACAGCGCGTGAAAGTCGGACAGCAGGTCGACATACGCGGCATGGCCTGGGATGGCGGCTACGGCATCAACTCGGTCGAGATCTCGACCGATGGCGGTTCGAGCTGGAGCGAGGCCAATCTCGGCGACGATCCCGGACGTTTCTCATTCCGCCCCTTCTCCTTCCGCTTCCAGCCCAAGAATTCGGGCAAGGCGGTGATCGTCGCGCGCGCCTCCAACAAGATCGGCCAGACGCAGACCGCCGAACTGATTCCCAATCCCGCCGGGTACCACCACAACGTCATGCAGCGCGTGACGTTGGACGTCGGAGCATGATGATGCGAAACCTGCTCGCCGCTTCCCTGCTCTTCTTCGCCGCCCCGGCAATGGCCGACGAGGACGCGATCAAACTCAAACCGGCGCCCGGGCACGACACGGTCGAGCAGAACTGTGCCATGTGCCACAGCCTCGATTATGTGCGCATGAATTCGACCTTCATGACGCCGCAAGTGTGGAACGACGTGGTGCAGAAGATGATCAAGGCCTATGGCGCGCCGATCGAAGCCGCCGACGCCAAGATCATCACCGACTATCTGGCCACGCAGTATGGCGTTCCGGCACCGGCAAAACCTTGAAGCGGACGCGCCGGACGCGTGATTTGGCGCGGCGCTGCGCGAGCTCGAACGCGACCAGCAGCACGGCCGCGAGGGCCAGCGGCGCGACGTAATAGACGACACGGAACGACACCAGCGCGCCGATCGGATCGACGCCCGGCAACAGCCAGACGACGACCGATTCGAGCACGCCCCAGCCGCCCGGAACGGTCGACAGGGTCGCGGTGAGATCGGCCGCGACATAGGCGGTGGCGATCGACGTCCACGGCACGCCGGGCGGCAGCAGCGCCTGCAGCGCGCCGACGATCGCCACCACGCTGGCGATGCCGATCAGAATCTGCAGCAGCGCCAGATGCGGCGGCGGGATCAGCACGCGTTGCCGCATGACCGTGAACTGCCGGCGGCCGAACAACGACATGGCGAGATAGGCGAGCGGCAGCGCCAGCCCCGCCAGCGCCCACTCCCGTCCGAGCGCGCGTTCATGCATCGGCGCGAGCTCGATCAACGCGGCGATTCCCGCGACGCTGGCGAGGCCGAGCAGGAAAGTCAGCCCGGCGAACAGCACGAGAAATCCCGCCTCGATCGGCGACAGGCCCCAGGCGCCGTAAAAACGAAACCGGATCGCGCCCGCCGACAGGCCGCCGAGCCCGACATTGTGGCCGATCGCGACGGAACAAAATGCCGCCAGCACGACTCGTCGCACTGGCAAGCGGCGCGACAGGCAGCGCAGCCCGAGCAGATCCGAGCCGGCGAAGCAGAGATAGGCGAACGCGGCGCAGGCCGCGCCCAGCGCCATGCGCTCGGGCGGAATCGCGGCGACCGCGCGCGCAATGCCGTCGAATCCCCAGCGCAGGACCAGCCGCGTCACGAGCAGGATCGCGACCGCGACGCCCGCGATCGTGATCAAGGTCATGAAGCGGGGGCGGTTCCGCCCCTTCGGACGCGGGTGTACGGTCCCAGCCGGTGTTTCCTCCATGCCTTCCGAAGAACAAGCCGCGGCCCCGATCGTTCATTACCGGGTGACGATGCCGCCACTCGACGTACCCCGCCCGCACAACGCACAAGGTGCGCCTCGCCGCGTCGGCGTCGAGCTCGAATATGCCGAGCTGGATCCGCAGCCGACGGCCCAGCTCGTGGCGAGCCGATTTGGCGGCACCCAGGTCGAAATCGATCCGCACCGCTACCAGGTGCGCGGCTCGCGCCTGGGCGATTTCACCATCGAGCTCGACCTGTCCTGGGCGCACCGGCAAAGGCGCGATGATGCCGACGTGCTCGACGAGTTTCTCGACGAGCTGCGGACCGCCTGGGGCCATGTCGGCAAGCTGCTGATGCCGCACGAGATCGCAGCACCGCCGGTGAAGTTCCACGATTTGCCCGAGATTGACGCGCTGATCGGCGACCTGCGCAAGGCAGGCGCGGTCGGTACCGAAGGCGGCCTGCTCTATGCGTTCGGCCTGCATTTCAATCCCGAAGTTCCGTCTTTCGAGGTCGCGTATCTCGTTTCGGTGCTGCGCGCCTATCTGCTGGCGGCACCGTGGCTTCGCGCCGAAAGCGACCTCGATGCGACGCGGCGCCTGTCGCCTTTCATCGATCCGTTTTCGGACGACTATGTCGCCTACGTGCTCGACCCCGGCTACGCACCCGATTTCGATCGTTTTCTCGACGACTATCTGCGGTGGAATCCGTCGCGCAACCGCGAGCTCGACCTGTTCCCGCTGTTCGCGCACGCCGCGCCCGCGTTGTTTTCGCGACGCATCGCCGACCGGCAGACGAAGCCGCGCCCGACCTGGCATTGGCGCCTGCCCAATTCGCGCGTCGGCGTGCCGGGCTGGTCGATTCTGCCCGACTGGCGCCGCTGGATCGTGGTCGAGCGTCTGGCCGAAGATCCGACGCGCATCGAGGCGCTCGCCCGGATCTGGCGCGACTGCAGCAAGACCGAGAATTTCGACGTCTATCTTCCGATGAGCCGCATTTGGATCGAACCGTTACATCACTGACGCCGCGCCCGCTGATCGGTGTCACTGCCTCGGTGAAAGGCGGACGCTGGATGTCGCGGGCCAACAAATTCGCCTTGTGGCGCGCCGGGGCGCGTTCGGTCCAGATCGATGCGGTCGATGAATTCCCCGTCGACCGGCTCGACGGGCTGGTCATCGGCGGCGGCGACGATATCGACGCGACGCTGTATGGCGGCGAAGTCGCGCCCGCGGTGCGCATCGACGAAGAGCGCGACCGGCTCGAGCTGCGCATGCTGGCGGAGGCGGCCAAACGCGATCTGCCGGTCCTGGGCATCTGCCGCGGCAGCCAGATGATCAACGTGCATCGCGGCGGCTCGCTCTATACCGACATCTACGAAGTGTTCGTGAAAGCGCCGCGCCTGCGCACGGTGCTGCCGCGCAAGTCGGTCGAGATCACGCAGGGCTCGCGCCTCGCCGCGTTGCTGGGCGAGCCGCGCGTGCGGGTCAACGCGCTGCATCACCAGTCGGTCGACCGGCTGGGCGACGGTGTGCGCGTGGCGGCGCTCGACCGCTGGGGCATCGTGCAGGCGATCGAAGTGCCGCGCTGCCGTTTCCTGATCGGCGTGCAGTGGCATCCCGAGTTCCTGGTCTTCGATCGGCGCGAACAGAATTTATTTCGTTCGCTGGTCGACGCGGCGCGCCATCGTGTCGAGGACAGGCCGCAATGCGACCCCGAACTCGTGACGGAGAATCAGTGAGTACTGAAATCCGTGTCAGCCACGCCTTCGCCGCCGCGCCGGAGCTCGTCTACGATGCATGGCTCGATCGCGAGCAAGTGGGACGCTGGATGTTCGGCCTCACCATGCAGGACGAGATCCTCCACATCGAAATCGACGCCAGGGTCGGCGGCCGCTTCTCCTTCCTGGTCCGCCGCAACGGACAGGAGATCGACCATGTCGGCGAATATCTCGAGCTCGACCGGCCGCGTCGCATCGTCTTCACCTGGGGCATCGCGGGCATGGGCAATCCGTCGCGCGTCGCGATCGACATTGCGGCGAGCGGTGCCGGCGCCGAGGCGACACTCACCGCGATGATTCCGCCGGAATGGGCCGACTATGCCGATCGCACGCGGATCGGTTGGTCGAAGATCGTGGCCGCGCTGGCGACGACGATCAGCTAGCCGCGACGCGCCGCCGTTCGAACTCGGGCGCCAGCTGCACCAGCAGGATCGCGGCGAAGATCAGCGCGCAGCCCAGCGCGCCCGGCATGTTCACGTGCTCGCCCAGCAGCGCGATGCCGAACAGCGAAGCAAGCGGTGCCTCGGCCGACAGGATGATGGCGGCGTCGGCGTTCGGCGTGTGGCGTTGCCCAACCGCCTGCAGCGCGAAGGCGAGACCACCCGACATCACGCCGACATAAAACAGTTCAACCGCGGCACCGCGCACCGCGGCGAAACTGATCGGTTCGAACGACGCCGCGACGATCAGGCCGAGCACCGCGGTGACCGCGAATTGCTGCACGCTGAGCAGGAGCGGCCGTCCGGTCGCGCGGCTGCCGCGCCCGAGCAGCAGGATCTGCATGCCCCACGCAACGGCGCCAATCGTCACCAGCAGATCGCCCCAGTTGAGCTGGTCGATGCCGCCGCCGAGCAGCCACGTCCCCGCCAGCGCGAGCGCGGCGCCGGGCCAGATCACGCGATGCGGACGTTCGCCAAACAACAAAAAACCCAGCACCGGCGTCGTCAGTACGTAGAGGCTGGTGAGAAATCCGCCATTGGTGACGGTCGTCGTCAGCAGGCCGAGCTGCTGCAGCAGCGCACCGACAAACAGGAACAGGCCGATCGACGACCCGTAACGCCAGCTGGCGGCGCCGCCGATACCGCCCTCGCCTTCGCGAAGGGCGAACGGCGCCACGACGATGGTGGCGAGCGCGAAACGGATGGCGATGAACCATAGCGGTCCGATCGACGCCATCGCGGTCGTTTGGGCGACGAAGGCTGCACCCCAAATTGTCGCGGCAAGCAGCAGAAGAAGATTGGCAAGCGGGCGGGACACCGGGGCGGGATAGCAAGAACCGCTTGCTGCCACCACCCATAAGTCGCTCCCGCGATGGCGAGGCTGCGATTCGCGTCGATGCTCGCGCAATCGCAGCCTCTATGGCATGACCCGGCTCAAAGGGAGAATTGCATGCTTCGCGCGACGGTCTTGCTTCTGGGTGTATCGACGATGGCGGCTGCGGCTGCGGCCGAAGCGCCCTACGGCACGTGGGCGTCGCCGCTTACGGCGGCGCAAGTGTCGCGCCGAGCCGGCACCAATGCCGAAACGCCGCAGATCGATCGCGGCCGCGTCTACTGGCTCGAGCGCCGCAACGACGAAAGCGGCCGTGTCGTTCTGGTCGAGCGCGCGCCAGACGGAACCGTGCGCGACGTCACGCCCGCCCCCTACAGCGTGCACACGACGCTCAGCGACTATGGCGGCGGCGATTATCTGGTGCAGGACGGAACGGTCTATTTCTCAAATGCATCGGACCAGCGCCTGTACATGCAGCGCGTCGACGCCAAGGTTGCGACGCCGCTGACGCCGGACGACAAGTCGCGCTGGGCCGCGTGCACGCTCGACGCGCCGCACAAGCAGCTATTCTGCACGCACGAAGTCTATGGCAGCGATCCGACCGAGCCGACCAACGGCATCGCCGTCGTGCCGCTGGAGCCAGCCCCTGGGACAGCGGGCGGCAATGGACCGCGCTGGGTGTTTCAGAAAACCGATTTCGCCGCCAACCCCAAAGTCGACGCCAAGGGCACGCGCCTCGCCTTCGTTACCTGGAGCCATCCCAACATGTCGTGGGATGCGAGCGAGCTGCGTGTCGCGAGGATCGGCGACGACGGCAAGGCCGGCGACGCCGAGATCGTCGCCGGCGGCAAGGAAGCGATTTCCGATGTTCGGTGGCTGCGTGACGGAACGCTGGTCTATGCCAGCGACCGCGACGGCTACGCCAATCTCTACGCGCTGAAAGACGGCAGGACGCGCCAGGTCACGGCGCTGAACGCCGATATCGGCGGCGGCGTCAGCGCGCAAGGACGCAGCAACTGGGGACCGGTCAGCGACCAGGAAGCGATCGCGCTGGCGACCGAGAAAGGACGCCAGCGCCTGTTGCGCGTCGACCTCAAGACCGGTGCGACGCGACCGTTCGACCTGCCCTCCACGACGATGCGCTCGCCCGCGATCGGCCACGGTCTCGTCGCCTTCACGCGCGGCATGCCGACCGAGAGCAGCGCGCTGGTCGTGCTCGACCTCAAGACCAACAAGACCACGACGCTGCCCAGAGGTGGCGCGTTTCGCCTCGATCCGGCGCTGGTCTCGACCAGCGTCGATATCGAGTTCCCTGCCAAGGACGGACATACGTCGTACGGCTTCTACTACGCGCCGACCAATCCGGACTTCACCGCGCCCGCCGGCGAACTGCCGCCGCTGATCGTTCTGGTGCATGGCGGACCGACCTCGAGCACGACCGGCGATTTCAATCCGGGCATCCAGTACTGGACTTCGCGCGGCTTCGCGGTGGTCGACGTCAATTACGGCGGCTCGACCGGATACGGCACCGCCTACCGCCGGCGACTGAACGGCAAATGGGGCGTGGTCGATGTCGACGACGCGTGTTCCGCCGCCGAATATCTCGTGGCGCAGAAGAAGGCCGATCCCAAGCGCCTGATCATCATGGGCGGCAGCGCGGGCGGCTACACGACGTTGGCGGCGATGGCGTTCCGCGACGTGTTCGCGGCGGGCGTCGATCTGTTCGGCGTCAGCGACCTGAAGCGGCTCGACCTCGAAAGCCACAAGCTGGAAAAGAACTACACGTTCAGCCTGATCGGGCGCGGTCCCGAAGCGGAGCAGCGCTACAAGGAACGCGCCCCGATCGAGCATGTCGACAACATCAAGCGGCCGCTGATCATCTATCAGGGGCTGGAGGACAAGGTCGTGCCGCCCAACCAGTCGTCGATGATCTTCGAGGCGGTGAAGAAGAACGGCGTCCCGGTCGCCTACGTCACCTACGCCAATGAAGGCCACGGCTTCCACGTGCCCGAGAACATCCAGCACACGCTGGAAACCGAACTTTATTTCTTCGGCAAGGTGTTCGGATTCACGCCGGCCGAGCCGGTGCAGAACGTGCCGATCGAGAACTTGCCGGCGCATTGAGCGCGGCTGCCGGCGTCAGTCACGACGATGACGGGCGGCCCCGCCATTTCTCATACGGTCGCCGGCACCGCTTTGCGCGCGCGCAGCAGATAGACGAGCGTTCCGATGCTGCCCCAAGCCGCCAGCAGCACATACGGCTTCCAATCGGTGTCGAACCCGATCACCGCGAGCAAGACTGAGACCGCGACACCCGCCCATGCGAACGCAACCATCGTCCGGCGCCCGAGCTTGAACGACGCCGCTGCGTAGAGGTCGGGATGGTGGTTCACGACGTGGCCCGCGATGTAGCAGATCGAGGCCGACTGGATCATGCCAACCAGATTGACCGCGATGAACAGAAACGTCAGGTCGAGCGGCAACAGCAGCCCGACGACGCAGCAGCCGAACACGACACGATTGGCCATGTAGGGCGTCTGCCAGCGCGGATGCAGCCGCGCCAGACCGGATGGCAGCGCGCCGGCGCGGGCCATGGCAAAAATGGCGCGGCTGAAGATCATAAAAATCGCATTGAGCGACTTGCCCATCGCAACCACCGCCATGACCACGACCATCGGCACCGCGGCCGGCCCGATGAATTTGCTCGCCGCTTCCAGCAGCGGCGCCTTGCTCGCCGCCAAAGCTTCGGGGCCCAGCACCCCGAGCGTGACGCTGCCGATCATCAGATAGAGCAGCAGCGCCGAAACGGTCGCGACCGCGATGCCGATCGGAATCGCGCGGCGGCCGTTGCTGATCTCCTCGCCCACTTCGGTCGCTGATTCCAGGCCCGCGAACAGGCCGAGCAGCAGCGGCACCGCGCCGATCACGCCGGGCCAGCCATAGCTGAGCAGCGGCGCGAAATTCGCGGCGTCGATCGACGGCCCGCCCAGCGCGGCGAAGACGATGAAGGCGACGATCAGCAGCGACATCAGCAAGGTCTGCACCCGCGCCACAAGATCGACGCCGAAATGATGCAGCACCAGCAGCGCGGTGAACAAACCCAGCATCACCGGGCGCGGCGGCAGGTCGACCAGCATCGACACGTAGCGCACCAGCACCAACGCCAGCACGAGCAGCGCGCCGGTGGCGCTGATGGTCCGGATCCAGGTCAGGATGAAACCGACATAGGGATGCAGGAACCGGCGCGACCATTCATAGGACGCGCCCGAGGTCGGCAACGCCGAGCCCATGAAGGCGTAGCTGACCGACATGATCAGCACCGGAATTGCCGCCAGCACGACCGAGATCAGCATGCCCGGTCCCGCAATCGCGGTGGCGGGCCCCAGCGCCGAGAAGATCGAGACTCCCACCGCGGTGCCGAGGCCGAGCGCGATCACCGCGGGAAGGTTGATTGCCTTTTTCATGCGCGCTCGACGGTCCTGGTGTTGCTGCGCCGATGATCGCCGACCGGCTCCGGCATTTCTTGTCGTTGTGTGCCCGGCCCGTGCCGAGCGCGGGCATAATAATTCACCTTCAGGGCCGGCCTGCATAACATATCCCCGTCCCGCGCCGATCGGCGCGCAGAACGCAAAGATAGTTCGGTCCCGACCGCTACAATACGCGGCAGAGCGTGAGAGCGCTCTTTGCCATGTCGCGGGACCAGAATGCCGAGTACCAAATCGAAGCGCGAGTCGTCGTCGAGCCCATTCGACGAGCAAGATTACACGACCTGGATCCGCAGCATGCTGCGTCAGCTGCGCGGCGAGGCGACGGCGCACGTTTTGTTCGACAGCACCATCCGTGAGCCGACCGATTTGCTGGTCGCCAAGGCACGCGCCGCATTCGCTGGCGAACTGACCGACCGCTATCAGGGGGTCTTCGTCGACGGCAATCCGTTCGTGGTCGAGGCGCTGGCCAAACGTTACAGCGTCGAGCCGGCGCAGATCTTGTGCACCACCGGCGCCACGTCGGGTATGGCGATGGTGATGAAAGCGTGCCTGCAGCAAGGCGGGCATGTGCTGGTCGAGACGCCGTGTTTTGATTTGCTGCCGTTGCTGGCGACCCAGGCCGGTGGCGAGATCGAGTTCGTGCCGCGGCGCCAAGGCAGCTTCACGATCGATCCAGCCGACCTGGCGCGCCGCATCCGCCGCGACACCAAATTGATCGTGCTCACCAATCTGCACAACCCGTCCGGCGTTCTGCTAAGCGAAGATGCGATGCGCGCGCTGGGCGCGGTGGCGCGCGCGGCCGGCGTCCTGATCCTGGTCGACGAGGTCTATGCCGACTTCGCGCCCGACCATCACCATCGCCCCGCGGCACTGCTGGGCGATGAGTTCATCACCGTCGGCAGCCTGACCAAAGTATTCGGCCTCACCGCGCTCAAATGCGGCTGGATCATCGGCGACCCGGCGCGGCTGAAATCGATCCGCGCCGCTCATCCCGGCGAACTCGGCCTGTCGCGCGTCTCGCATGCGATCGCGGCGCTGGTGCTCGAAGACATGGATCCGTTCGAGGCGCATTGGTGCGCGGTGCTGGCGGAAAACCGTCCCGTGCTCGAAGCGCACGCCAAGCGCATGCGCGAGGACGGGCTGATCGCGGGCGAGCTGCCCGCCTATGGCTGCGTCTACTTTCCCGAGCTGGTCGGCGTGCTCGACACGCGCGCGCTGGCAGCGTGGCTGTGGGAAACGCACCGCATCCTGGTCGCGCCGGGTGAAGTCTTCGGCCGCGCCGGCAGCATCCGCATCGGCTTCGGCGGCAAGGCGGACGCGCTCGGTCGCGGCCTGCCCGCCCTGGGCGCGGCGCTGCGCGCCTATCACGACCTGAACCGCTAGGCGAGCGCCGCCAGCGCGCGCTCGACGCCGTTCATGTCGTTGTCGTCTGCAGGCTCCGCGCATTCTCGTAAGCGAAGGTCACCAGCGGCGTGCGCGAGCCGCGCGGCGCAGGCCGTTCTCGACCGAATAGTTCTTCTCTCGAAAGCGGGATGGTTCGCGGCTCAGACGCAAACGCTAATCGTCACGCTTTGCGCCGCAAATTGACTATGCGTGCACAGCCAGCGGCTCGCTGGCTGTGCCATGTACGATTGCTCGACATCGTCCCTAAGCACGGCGGGCGAAAATTCTGGCCGCCGTGCTTAGGGCAGGTCTGCGGTCAGAACGTCTTCTTCACCGTGGCGAAGAAATAGCGGCCAATCGAATCAAACGTCGACGTCAAGGCATTGCGCTGCAGGACGAAGGAATAAGGCGGATCCTTGTCGAACAGGTTGTTGATGCCGATCCCGAGATCGAGAGTCGGCATCGGCGAATATTTGAGCAGGATGTTGTGCACGAAATAGTCAGGCGTGCCGCTATAGTACAGGAAATTGGTGGTCGGCACCGATGTCCCGTACGAGAAGTCGCGCATCGCCGAGACGTATTGGGTTTCCCACTTGAACGCCCACTCGTTCAGGCGGTAGTCCGCGGTGAAATAGCCGCTCCAGCGCGGATACGAATCCGAACCACCGACACCGCCGACGAACGTGCCGGCATACCCGACATTGCCCGAATTGAAGCTGATCAGGCGCGTGACGCGCGCCGAGAGGCCAAGCGAACCCGGAATCACGACCAGCTTGTCGAAGCGGTACGCGGCCGACAGGTCGATCCCCTGCGTGCGCGCGGTGCCAATATTGATCGGGTAGTTGTTAAGACGGCCGAGCTGCCCGTTCACGCGATTGGAGAGACCGAAGCAACTGTCGGCTGAGTTGGCCGCGCGCGCCTGCAGGTTCGGATCCCTGTAACAGTTGGCCAAGAGCGCGGTCAGGTCGTTGGTGCCGATCGCGTTGCTGATGCGGAAGTTATAGTAATCCGCGGTCAGGGTCAGGTTGGGTACGTAGCTTGGCGTCAACACCACGCCGGCGGTGAAGGTGCGGCCTTTTTCCGGCCGCAGGTTTGGATTTCCACCACTGCGAGTCGGCAGCGACGACGCATTCTGTTGAAAGTTGGCCGGCGCGCCCAGCGCCAGGCAGTTGGCATTCACCGCCGGATTGGTGGCGCGCAAGCTGCCCGTGCCACTGTTGCAGGGATCGCTGATGCTGCCGGTCGCACCGACGCCGCCGCCATAGGCCTCAAGCACAGTCGGCGCGCGGAACGACGTACCGTAGTCGGCACGAACACGGACGTCGTCATTCACCGTGTAATTGACACCGGCCTTGTAGGTACGTGCGGTTCCGAAATTCGAGAAATCGGAGAAGCGGCCTTGCAAGTTCAGGTCGACGCTTTTCGCAAACGGCAGGTTGGCCAGCAACGGCACCTGCATTTCGCCGAACCCTTCATTGGTAGAGAAGCCGCCGTCGGTCGGGAATGTCAGTGTGGTCGATGCACCAGATGCCGTGACCGCGTCGGGTGTCACCTGAGCCGTCTCTTCGCGATGTTCGTAGCCCAACGCAGCTTTGACTTCGCCGTAGGGCAACGAGAACAACGAACCGCGGACGGTCGCAGTCGATTGCTGGCTGACGAAGCGTGAGTCGACGACGCTGTCGAACAGCAAATAGTCACGCTGCGCCTGGGTCAGGCTCGCTTGACGTGTCAGCAGCGCACGAATATCGCCGATTGCGCCCACTTGCGAGCACAGCCGGTCGGCGGCGCAGACCGATGAATTCAAAATATTGAACAGGTTCGAAACGTTGAGACTGTTGTAACGCTGCGAGTTGAGCGAGGTTTCGGAATAGGTATGCGCAACTTGCCAGTCGAAGCGATTGAACAGCGTCCCGCTCAGTCCCAGCGTGCCCCAGAATTGTTTCGAATCGACCACGTTGGGACGCGCCCCGTACTGGCTCAGCCGCCAGCGCAATCCGATCGGCACGCCATAGGGATTGTTCGGGCTGCTGGCCGGAATGGTGAAGCCGCTCGGGAACGGACCGAACGACGTCGTCGTGTCGATCGGCGTCGCTGCGATGCTTTGAAAGGATTTGCGATCGCTGAAGAAACCGGCGAAGTCGAGGCGAGTCGTGTCGGTCAGATCGTAATGCGCGGTCGAACCCACACTGATGACGCGACTGCCGAGCTGAAGGCTGGCTTCCACCGTACTGTCATAGCGCGGACAGTTGGGTAATTGGTTCGTGGTGCCGCCCGCAAGCGGGTAGCAGGCGATCGGTGTGGTGCCTTGCGTGACTACGCCGCCCGGAGTGTTCGAGCTGTTGAACGTGCCGTTGCCAGCCAGCGACTGGATCAGGTTGGTCGCCCATTTGCGATTGGACTGCGGAATGTCGTCGAACTTCTGGACCTGGAAGTTTGCCATCACGGCGCCGCGCGAACCAACCGTGCCGACCGCCATCTGGCCGCGATAGCCCATCCCGTCGCCCTGCCCCGACTCGCCGAAATAGCCCTCGGCTTCGGCGCCGTTGAGATCGTCGCGCAGGATAAAGTTGACCACGCCCGCGACCGCGTCGGCGCCGTACGCGGTGGAAGCGCCGTCGCGTAGAATGTCGATGCGCTTGATCATGCCCGTGGGGATGGCGCCGATGTCCTGCGTACTGTTGCCAAGTTCGTCGGCGAAGGTCGCAAAGCGGCGTCCGTTGACCAATGTCAGCGTACGTTGATTGCCGAGATTGCGCAGATTGGCACCCAGCGAACCACCGCCATTCAGCGTGTTGCCGGGACCGCGGCTGTTGGAACCTAGCGCCGGGTCTTTGCGCAGTACTTCCGAAATGGCGAGCTGGCCGGTGTCGCGAATAGTCTCGGCAGTAATCACGCTGACGGGCGATGGCGAGGTCGCATCGGTGACAAGGCGCGATCCTGTTACCAGGATCTCTTCCAGATCCCCTTTGCTTGGTGTGTCCGTCTGCGCCCATGCCGGCACAACCGTGAGTGCGCCAAGCGCCATCGCCATTGCCACTGTCGCGATAGAATTCCGTCGAATCCGCATGATTGCCCGTTCCGTTCGCTGGTTTCGTCGGCACGCGTCGTTACTTCGCGCGCGCCTGTCTCGAACGCCGAGTATCACTGACGCCGTCAGGCATTTCTTTTCTTAAAGGGCGCGATTCACACTCACCGCGGATGAATTATTCCCGTCCTGTTGCGCAGCGAACAAGTTATGCGCGCGACCCGCGTCGCACCCGAAGCACGATCCGCCGCATTTTTTCGCGCGAAATATCGCTCGAATAGCCGCCAGCGTTACTGCGTGCGCTGCGCGGCCTTGGCGATGCCGTGCTGCCTTGTGGCGCACCATACGGACGAGCGGATCGGCGCGCTGAAAACTGTCAGGATCGATGATGCGGCGCTCGGCAGCGCGACCGTGAGTTGGTCGCGCGGCGGAACGTCTCGAGTCAGCCCTTCGCCGCCACCGCCCCATCACCTCAAATCAAACGTAACCGATCGAACCGGAGATGTTGTTCGGTGCGGTGGACCGAACGAGCTAGGCGAGCTTCGCCGTGATCTCAAGACATCGATCGACGTCGTCGTTGCTGTTGAACAATGCCGGCGAGATCCGCACCTGCCCGTTGCGGATCGTCACGTCGACCTGCGCCGCATCGAACCGGCTACGGAGCTCGGGGCTGGGTTGCTTGCCAAGGAAGGTGACGATGGAGGCGCGATTGCCCGCTGGCGTCAACAGACGATGACCCTGGCGCGCGAGGCCCTGTTGCAGGCGTAGCGCCAAGCCTACGGTATGGCTCTCGATGCGAGCGACACCGATCTGCTCGAGATAGGCGAGGCCAGCGCGCAGAGCGAAGACGTCGCCGAACGCGCGACTGGAATATTCGAACTTGCGCGCGGTGCGGTTGATCTCGAAGCTACCGTCAGGCCGGGAGCCGGTCACGTGCTTAGCGCCGAAACGGTCGATCCGGATGCGATCGAGCACCGATCGCCGAACGTAGAGGGGCGCCGCGCCATAGCCGGCCAGCAGCCATTTGTAGGAATTGGCGCTGAGGAAATCGACGTCAGCCGCTTGCACGTCGACTTGGATTGCTCCTACCGCCTGGATCGCATCGGTAAAGAACAGCGCGCCCATGCTGTGTGCGACATCGGCGATCGGCCGCATGTCATGGCGGAAACCGTTCTGATGCGAGATCCACGCGACCGACACCAACCGCGTGCGGCGGTCCACGAGCGGTTCGAAGTCACGCGCTTCAACCATACCGTTCCGCGCCTTCACGACCCGCAGCTGAACGCCCCGCGTCGCCTCCAGCGCCTGATACATGACGAATTGTGCTTCGTAATGCAGCTCGTCGATCACGACATTATCGCCGGCTGCGAGATCCAATCCGTTGACGACCGTGTTCTCGCCGTCTGTGGTGGAGAACAGCAGTGCGACTTCGTCCGGCGTTGCGTTGATCAAGCGCGCGAACTGGGCGCGGACGGTCTCGCACTCTGCGCGCAATTCGTCGAGCTTCAGGGGACGCGTGGCCTTGGCCGTGAGGAACGCCGTCCCGGCATCGACAACCTGACGTGGGATGGGCGCGATATAGGCCGAGTTCAAATAGATTCCGCCGGAGGCCGTGATCGGGAAGTCTCGACGCACGTCCAACGAATCGGATGGGACCGCGGCAATGGCTGCCGGCGCTTGGACGGCAAGGCTGGCTCCGCCCATAACGAATGCACGACGATCAATGTCCATGTTCGCTCACCTGGCGGCGAGAATTTCACGCAACAGGTCCGATCCATCGGCGCGTCGTGAAAGATGCGGATAGGTCAGGCCGCCATGGTACTCGACATTCAGATTCAACACGCGACCTCTTGCTTTCACGATCAGCGCGATCGGTCCGGGTTTTCCGGCGCGCTGTGCAATACCCGCGCGAAATGTCGCCATGGAGAACGGCGCCGCATTTACGGCCAGAATGATAGCGCCGGGGGTAAGTCCGGCTTTCGACGCCGGACCATCCCACCGGACAGAGCGGACCTCACCCTTGTCATTGACCGCCAGACCGATCGAGTCGATCAGGTCGAGGATGTCGCTCGTTTGCATAGCCGAAGGCGTAGCGTCGTATGTCACGCGCCAACCTGCCGCTTCAATTCCGCTGGTCGGCGGTTCGGGTCGGATTGAATAGACCGTTCGCTGAAAATAATCGGCCCATTCGTAAGGAACGATCGAGTTCAGATCGGCGACAACATTCTCGAGCGTATAGAATTTCGGATCGAGCGTTGGCGCGTCGGCGTGGAAAAAGCGGGCACTGAAATCGTCGAGCGACTTGCGTCCCTGGGTAAGGGTACGAATTTTGGCATCCACGTCGAGCCAAACCAGAGCTCCCTCGTCGTAATAGTCCATCAGGCTGCGGCGCCAATCCTGCCAGGCCACCGGATTGTGCAAGGGATTGATGGAGGGCTGGTTGGTCGTGTCGGCCAGAGGGCGCCAACGCCGGCCCGACACCGAGGCAAGCTGCGAGGCCTTGGCGGCAAAGGCGTCGCGCGCCTCGGCCTCAGAGATGATTCCCGCACGGGCGCTGATCACGTGCGCGTAATATTGCGTCAGACCTTCGTACACCCAGAGCAACGCTCCCGACATCGGCTTGGCAAGATCAGGACTGTCGAGGCCCTCTGGACGCCGATATTTTCCATTCCATGCATGAACGAATTCATGCGCCAGCACGGTTCGCGCTTCGACATGTCCGTTCCAGTTCTTGAACGTCGACGGGGCCACACCGACTTCGCTTGACCGCAGGTGTTCCCACCCGATCCGTCCAAATTCCTCCGACACAGTCAGCAGGACTGTGTATTGGGCGAAAGGTGGTTGTGAGCCGAAAGCCAGGCCAAGTTGGCGGACCATTTCCCGAAAAGCTTTCAGACGCTCATCGGTCATCACCACGGGCTCTTCGGCGTCCTGGGCAAGATCGATTTTGACGGAAGCCGTGCCGATCTCGCCGAGATCCGTCGTCTGCAGTCGGGGCGCCGCCAGCAGTGGTGAATCGATCAGCGTCGCGAGGTCGGTCGTTGCGAAGATAGGTTCATGACGGCTCGGGGTGCGCGTCGACAATGCTGTCGCAAACGACCAGCCGTCCGGCAGCTTCACATTTGCGGCCACCTGGATCGCCTTGACTGGCACGCCCACCGGATAGAGCACCACCATGTCCCATTCAAGTTCGAGCATGGAAGGCGTCATGCTAACCCGCCCCTGCGATGGTTGCAGCGGCGTGATGAAGTCGAAGCGGACCTGAATAGAAGTCTGGCCCGAAGGAACAGACACGTTGAAGGCCCACATGTCATCTGGATCCCGCACCCAGGGCAAATCCTTGCCTGACGCGCTGACAACCAGCCCGGCGAGCGCATCGATCCGGCCGCTCGCGGAATGATGTCCCGGAAGCCATTTCGCCAAACGAAGCGTCAACGCACCGGGCTTTGCAGGAATCACCTCGCGCACGTGGTAGACGCCGCGAACAACGTCGGTCGCATCCACGCTGACTTGGGTGACCGACGGGCCATCTGCGGAAGCCGAACGGGCTGCGGCCGAGGACAAAAGCCCAACAACGAGCGCGACCGCCAAGAAAGATTTTACCATCCGTTCAGTCCTCAAGACGCGCCCTCCCAGGCCGGTCCCAATTATCGCGAGGAGGCGGAGGTTTTCTTGTCTAATGCGGCAGGGTTTTGCAATTGCGGTGCAATCTTTATTCGCGATTCCTGCGCGTCGGGAATGATTATGTGCCGATACAATTCCGGCCGGCGCGGCGCCCTGCGCGCACTGGACAGGAGTCAGCGCCTCCGTCGCACCGGTCATCCCGCACATAAATCGTGCAGCGATCCCGGCGGAAAAGCGCAAGAACGCATGAAACTTCTGCGCGGCGGCAGCTACGATCGCATGGATGCCAATTCTTCGCTCGAACCCGATCTCGCGGGCCGCCTCACCGATTGCTGCTGCGAAGGCGGCCATATGATGTATCGCGACCAGCCGACCAGGCTTGCGCTGTCAAAAAAAAGAGCTCGAGAAGTTCATTTCGGAGACGGCCAAGCCGGCGGTCGCGGTGGCAATGTCGCTGCGCAAGATTCTCGGTCTCGGCGTCGAGCGTATTCAGCAAACGCGGCAACCGCTCATCGACCGGCTGCAAACCGAACTACCTTCGCTCGGCTACGAGCCGTTGACGCTGCCGGGCACGACCTCGCCCGTCGTTGCCTTCGCCTATCGCGGTGCGGCCGAACGGCTGCAGCCGCTTCTCGAGGCGGCCGGCATCAACATCCAGCTCGATCCCAACCGCATCCGCATTTCGCGAGCGACATCGAACGGCTGCTCGAAGTCCTGACCTGAGGCCCCATGAAACGATCGCTGCTTCTCGCGCTCGCCGCCGGTACCTGCCTGGCTGCGCCTGCCTTCGCCGCCGACGCGCCCGCCTTGCAGATCGAACTGCGGCCCTTCGTCGAGAACGGACTTATCGCCGGGTTCGACGTCGAAGAACGCGTGTCGCAGGCCCCTGCCGCCATCACCATTCCGGTTTCGATCGGGCCGCTGCTGCGCATCGCCGATCGCGTTACCGGCCTGACGGTCAAAGACGCGCAAGGCGCAATCGGCCTGACGCCCAGCGACGAGCCAGTCGGCGTCGGCCCGATGAGCGGCATGCGCCGCGTGTGGAAGCTGGTACGGGCGCCGAGTGGCGACATCACGATCACCTATCGTGTCGTGGTATCGAAGGAGACCGCGTCCGGCCCGTCCTACGAGCTGCGTTCAGAAGCAAAAGGCATCAGCGGTTCGGGCCAGGCGTTTCTCGTGCTGCCCGACGACAAGCAAGCCTACAAGATCGGCATCGCGTGGGACGGCCTGCCGGCCGGCGGACAAGGCTTGACTTCGTTCCCGGCGGGCGACCAGGCGTTGCCGCTCGATCGGCTGCGCAACACCTATTTCATGGCCGGCAAGATCGACACGACGCCGAAGGATCCGTCCAAGGCGGGTGCGTTCCGTGCCGCGTCGACGGTGGATATCGACGATCCGGATGCCCTGCTGGATTGGACAAGCCATGCGTACACACGCATGTACCCGTTCTTCGGCCATCCGACCGAGCCGCCTTTCACCGTGATGTTCCGCACCAACCCGTTCGGTTCGACCAGCGGCACGGCCGGCCCCACCGCGCTCCTCGCGGTAATGAGCAAGAACAATCCCGTCCAGCAGGTGCACGACCTGGTGACTCACGAGATGGTGCATGTGTTCATCACCGGGCTCGACGGCCAGACGCATGGCGGCTGGTTCACCGAAGGAACCGCGGTGCATTACGAGCGCCGGTTCCAGCTCGTCGCCGGCCTCGCCACGCCCAAAGATTTCCTCAACGATCTCAACAGCACGATGCGCCGCTACTATAGCAACGTTCGCAACGACATTCCCATGAAGGACGCGATCGACGCCTTCTGGTCCGACGCACGCGGTCGCGTGCTGCCGTACGATCGCGGCTCGATCTATTTCGGTGACATGGACGCAAAGATTCGGGCGGCCAGCAAGGGCAAGCGCAGCCTGGACAATTTGATCCGCGAATTCTACGCGGCGCGCCGCGAAGGCAAGCCCGGCACGCTCGAAGCGTGGCTGGATCTGGTGTCCAGGGATCTGCCGAATGCGCGCGCCGATTTCCAGGCAATGATGGACGGCAAGGTGATTGTGCCGCCGTCGAATGCGTTCGGTCCGTGTTTCAAACGCGTCGCCGCCGACATGCCCAGCTTCGAACTCGGTTTTGCGCAGACCAGCCTGACGAAGTACCCACGCGTCATCACCGACCTCGATCCCGCCTCGCCCGCCGCGCGCGCGGGCCTGCACAACGGCGACAAGGTGATCGCACCGGTCTATCTCGACCGCGCCCAGGCGACGCCGTCGGAACCGATCAACATGACCGTCGATCGCGACGGACAGACATTGGCGATTTCGTTCAAGCCTGAAGGCGCCAAGCGCAAAGGCTATTTGTGGGAGCGGGTGAAGGGCGTGCCGGACGCGAAATGCGCTTCGTCCTAAGCGCTCAGTGGTCGGGTTTAGCGAGTTCGCGAACGCGATCGGCGTCACAAAGTTTTGACCCGCCACATCTCAGTCTCCCAACTCGTGCGCATCTTCGTCATCGCCAAACCCGTTGCGCGTGCTGCTGAAGGCGCTCGCCGCAGCGCTGCGCTTGTTGCCCGCGTCAGCGCTCTTGGCCGGCTCAGTGACGCTCGGGGGCGCGGCGAACGGCTTGATGTTCAGCGCCTGATAGATTTCCCGCGGGAAATAGATCACGCCGTCCTTCATCACCATGCGGATCTGGCGCACCGCGCTGATGTCTTTTGACGGGTCGCCGACGGTGAGGAAAAAATCCGCACGCTTGCCGCGCTCGATGCTGCCGTATAGCTGATCGCGCGACATGTACTGGTCGCAATCGAACGTCGCGATGCGCAGCACCTCACCCGCCGGAATGCCGGCCCTGGCGTACAGCTCCAGCTCGCGATGCAGCGCGAAGCCGGTCGTGTCGTCGGTGCCCGGCCACATTTTGATGCCTTCCTTGTGCAGCAAGGTCATCGTCTGGATGATTTTATCGAAGGCCCTTTGGTACTGCGTGTCCTCGGATGCGTCCTTGATGTTGACGAAGGAGCGTTTGCGATAGCGCTGATAGGCGATCGGCGCGTGATCGAGATAGGGCTGATCGCCCGTCTGCACCGTGCCGGCGCGGCTCAGCATTAGTCGTTCGAGAATGACCGTGGTCGTGTCGAGCCCGGCATTCTTGTTTTTGAACAGGTCGATCGTCTTGCGCACTCTGGCGCTGTTCAGGTCCAGGGTCGCAGCGCGGGCCATGCCGGTCAGGCGCAGCGGCGTGCGCGTGTCTTCTTCCGGCGACAGCAGCCAGCCCAGCATCAGCTGGTTGATATGCGTGACTTCGTTATAGCCGTCGGTCAGCACGCGATCGGGATTGTCGAAGGCGGGCACGTGGCCGACCGTGCGCATGCCGATGCGCTTGGCCTCGGCTGCAAACGGCGCCACCCAATCCGGGTTCATCGAATTGTAGATCTTGATCTGGATATAGCCGCGGTCGCCGTACCAATCGACGTTGCGCAACCCTTCGGAGATCGATTCCGGAATAAAGCCGTTGTGCGCGGAATAGGGGCTGCGGCCTTCGAGGAAGCCCGATGGGACGATGCTGGGGCCCGGCAGCTCGCCCGCATCGATCCGCTTCATCAGATCCAGCAGCACCGTGTTGTCGTTGCCCATGTCACGCGTCGTGGTGACGCCGGCGGCGAGATAGAACGGTCCCGACCACAGCGAGTTGTGCGCATGCATGTCGTGCAGGCCGGCGACCAGGGTGCCGCCCTGGCCGTCGATGATCACTTCGTCGGATGGATTGGTCGCAGTTGCGTCGGGCTCGATCGTGGTGATACGGCCGCGGAACACGACCACCGACATGGCGTCGGCGGTCTTCTTGGTCTTGGGATCGAAGATGCGGACATTGCGGATCCGGATCGGCGCTTCATAGCGATGCGCGATCTTGGTCTGCACCTGCTGCAACCGTTCCAGGCTCAACTGCTCGCCCAGATCGCGCAACGTGGTAAAGCTCTTTTCGAAGCCTTCGCGCATCACGACCGAGCGGCCAAGCATGGCGAAGAACTTGCCCTGCCGGTCGAGCAGCAGGAATTCCGGCGTCATGTCGATGCCCGACAGAACATAGGCGTCGGTCGCAACCGCGTCGGCGCCGTCGCCGACCTCCACTTCGCGAAGCTTTTCCAGCCGCAGATTGCCGGCCGGCAATACGTCGAGCGTGTTGCCAGGCGCCTTCAGCAAGGCGCTGGCATAGAGGCCTGAGCTGTACGGACTCGGATCGTTGGCAACATAAAGCTTGGGCGACGGCGTCGCGACCTGGCCCTTGTCGGATTGCGCGCTCCATTCGGTCGCGCCGTTCTCGAAACGCATCGTTTCGTGCACGCCGCCGCCCATCGACGAGGTGCCGTCGATCGCCCACTCGGTCGGGATGCCGGCCTCGTTCAGCACCAGATGTTCTTTGTGCTTGGGGCCGCGGCCATTGTCGTCGACCGCATAATCGACGTCGATCGTGCGTCCATTGCTGGTCGCGACGACGAAGCCGATCTTCTCGTTGTTCGAGATAATCGAGAAACGTTCGACCGTCTGTGCCTTGGCGGCGGCGCTCCACGCGCATAGCGCAACCAAGGCCAGCCCCAGATGCTTGCTCGACATCCCTGCCCCCAACGCATTTCTTGTGAAGCGCGCATGTCCACGCACTGGCAATTGTAGCCAAAGCTCGGGAGAAATCTTTGCGTTCTATCGGCGCGAACCGCAGAATGCTGAAAACATTATGCGGCGGCCTGGGGAGAGCTTGTAATTATTATGCCGGAAGATCTCGACGCGATCGATCTACGCATTCTCGAACATCTGCAGCAGGACGCGTCGCTTTCGACCGCGGAGCTTGCCGACAAGATCGGCCTGTCGCAGTCGCCGTGCTGGCGCCGCGTCCAGCGATTGCGCGACGAGGGCTATATAAAACGCCAAGTCGCGATTCTCGATCGCGCCAAGCTTGGCCTCGACATGCAGATCTTCGCGCAAATCAAAGTTGCGCGACTAGACGACGATGAACGAGTCGCCTTCGAGCGCGCCATCAACAACACGCCAGAGATCGTCGAATGTTACTCGGTTTTCGGGGAGCTGGATCTGATGATCAAGGTCGTGGCGCCCGACGTGCGCTGGTATCAGGAATTCATCTTCAGCACGCTGATGAAGCTGCCCGGTGTGCAGGACGTGCGCTCGGTCATGACCTTGGCCGAAATGAAATACACGACCGCGATGCCGTTGCCGCGCAAAGGGGGCGGCGGCACCGCCTCGATCGCGAAAAGCCGCGTTAAACGCTGACCGTTACGGTCCGTTCGCCGGCGTCGGGAAGGCACGCGCCGACCGCGTGAACGCGGCGAGATTTTCCTCGCCGCTGGCCCGGATCATGTATGCGCGCCGCATCACTTCTTCATCATCGGGGCCGACCGCGCCGGCATCGAAGGAACCGGATAGTCCGGTGCGCGCGACGCGGCCGGCGCCGGTGCTGCTTCTTCGTCGGTGAAGCTGATCAGCTCGATCTTGAAGATCAGCGTCGCGTTGGGCGGGATCTTGCCGCCGCCGGTGCCCTGCTCGCCATAGGCCATCACCGCCGGGACATAGATCTCCCAGACGTCGCCCGCGCGCATCAGCGGCACGATCGTCTGCCATCCGGTGATGAGGCGGCGCAGCGGGAAATCGGCCGGCGCGTTGCGCGCGTACGACGAGTCGAAGATGTCGCCGTTGATCAGCCGGCCTTCATAGTGAACCTTGACGGTGCTGCCGCGCTTGGGATGGGCGCCGTTCGTCGGTCCGGCTTTCAGCACCTTGTACTGCACGCCGGGGAACGCGACGACGCCGGGCGCCTGCGCATTGGCGATCAGGAAGGCCTCGTCGGACGGGGCGGTCGAGGACGCCGCCTTCTTCGGATCCTTGTCCATCGAGCAGGCCGACAGGATCAGCACGCAGGCGATGGCGGCGAGAATGCGCATGGTCAGGTCCCGTGTTCTGCAGGCGGCGGCGAATCGACATCCGATGCTCGCCCGGATCGACGGCGCCGGCTAGCGTCGCGCAGCCACCAGCGTCAGCTCGATCGGACCCGACGCGGCCGACACCGCCACCGGTCGTTTGCCCTCGGTCTCGAGCAGGGTTTTTCCGTCCGCGACGAGACGCGCCCGCAACGCGTAGAGACGGTGCGGCTGCAATGCGTTCTCGGCCGGCGTCAGCGTGAAGGCGATCGGAACCTGGTTGCCGACCGGCACGCGCGTCGAGGCGACGACGCGACCGGATTTGTCGGCTTCGACCAGCTCGATTTCGGCGACGGCATTGGGCGGCAGCGCCATCCGATCGCGATAGAGCAAGGTGCCGTGTACCGACGGTGCTTCGGGCGGTTCCGCTTTGACGCCGGCGCGCGGCAGGCGGCCATAGCCGCCGATATCCGCACCGGCGAGCCAGCGCGCCGCGACCTGTTGCGGATCCGGCTGCGCGCAGCCGCCCAGCGTCAGCGCTGCAAGCAGCGCTGCGACCGGCGAAGCTGCGCGCACCAGAGTCATTTCGTCTTGAGATACGCGATGATGTTGGCGCGCTCCGTCGGGTTGGGCACGCTGACCGGCATGCTGGTACCCGGCACCAGTTTCGTCGGCGCGGCGAGGTATTTGTCGAGCGTCGCCTCGTCCCAGGTCAGGCCCGAACTGGCCAGCGCCTTCGAATATTTGAACGCCGGGTCGTTGCCGACGGCTTTGGCGCCGACGATATGGGCGAGACTCGGGCCGGGCTTCTTGGTTGCGTCGAAGGCGTGACAGGTGCCGCAGCGCGACTGGAACAGCTTCTCGCCCGCCGCCGCATCCTGGGCCCGGACGCTCGAGGGGAGAACAAGAAGCGAGAGCGCGATGGCCGAGAGTCCGAGATGAGTTTTCATGGTTTTCTCCTCGAGTTTCCTACGCTTGCGCGGCTTTGAGTTTCTCAGGCGTCAGCGGCAGGTCGCGCACGCGCTTGCCGGTGGCGGCAAAGATCGCGTTGGCGACGGCGGGCCCGATCGGCGGCACGCCCGGCTCGCCCACGCCGGTCGGCGCTTCCAGCGACGGGACAATGTGCACTTCGACCTTGGGCATCTCGTTCATGCGCAACGGCACATAGTCGTGGAAGTTCGATTGCTGGACTTCACCGTCTTTGAGCGTGATTTCGCCGTGCAGCAGCGCCCCCAGCCCGAAGCCGACACCGCCCTCCATCTGGGCCTTGATGACGTCGGGATTGACCGCAACGCCGCAATCGACCGCGACGACGACGCGATCGACCTTGAAGCTGCCGTCCGGCTTGGCGGTGACTTCGGCGACCTGCGCCACATAGGAGTGGAACGACTCCGCCACCGCGATGCCGCGGCCCCTGCCCGCTTCGAGCGGCTTCGACCATTCGGCCTTTTCCGCCACGAGTTCGAGCACGCGCTTCAGGCGCGCCTGTTTGGGGTCCGACAACAGGCTGCGGCGCAGTTCAAACGGATCCTTGCCCGCCGCCTTGGCGACGTCGTCGAGGAACGTCTCGACCGCGAAGGCGGTATGGGTGTGGCCGACCGAACGCCACCACAGCACCGGCACGCCGGTCTTGGTGTTGTGCACGTCGACCAGAAGGTTCGGCACCGCGTACGGCATGTCGTTCGAGCCTTCGACCGAGGTCGAGTCGATCCCGTCCTTGACGCCGAACGATTCGAACGGCGTGCCGCTCAGGATCGACTGGCCGACCAGGCGATTGGTCCAGGCGGTGACGTTGCCCTGGGCATCGATTCCCGCTTCGAGCTTGTGCACGAAGAGCGGCCGGTAGAGACCGCCGCGCACGTCGTCCTCGCGCGTCCACACGATCTTGACCGGCACTTTCTGCTTCATCGCCTTGGCGAGCGCGACCGCTTCGACGATGTAGTCGGACCCTGGATTGGCGCGACGGCCGAAACTGCCGCCGGCATAGAGCGTGTGGATCGTCACCTGCTCGGGCTTCAGCCCCGCGACGCGCGCGGCGTTGCTCTGGTCGACGGTCTGGAACTGGTCACCGGCCCAGATCTCGCACCCGGCCGGCGTCAGCTTGACCACCACATCGAGCGGCTCCATCGGCGCATGGGCGAGATACGGGAACACGTAGGTGGCATTGACGCGCTTGGCCGCCTGGCCCAGCGCCTGCGCCGCGTCGCCCTTCTTCGCCGCGACGGTGCCGGGCTGCTCGGCGAGCTTCTTGTACTCGGCGACGATCGCGTCGGTGCCGCGCGTTTCGGCGCCGGCGAAATCCCACGTCACGTTGAGCGCGTCGCGCCCCTGTTTCGCGGCCCAGAAATCCTTGCCCACGACCGCGACGCCGCTCGGGATCTGCACCACATCGAGCACGCCTTTGACCTTCTTGGTCGCGGCCGCGTCGATGCTTTTCACCGTGGCGCCGAATTTCGGCGCGCGCGCCACGACCGCGGTCACCATGCCGGGCAGGTAGACGTCGAGCGTGAACTGCGCGGTGCCGTCGGTCTTGGCGTTGCTGTCGAGACGCGGCGCCGACTTGCCGATCAGATTGTAGGTCTTGGGATCTTTGGGCTTCACGCCGGCCGGCACCGGCAGCGCGGCGGCCGCCGACACAAACTGCGCGTAGGGCGCGGTGCGATTCGACGCGGCGTGGCGCAACGTGCCGTTGCTGGTTTCGATTTCACCCGCCGGCACGTTCCACGAGGCTGCCGCCGCCTGCACCAGCATGGCGCGCGCGGTTGCGCCCGCAGCGCGCAGCTCGTCCCAGCTATTGGCGATCGAACTCGATCCGCCGGTGCCCTGAACGCCGAGCAGCTTGTTGGCATAGAGCTTGGCGTCGGCGGGCGCAGCTTCGACGCGCACCTTGCTCCAATCGGCGTCGAGTTCCTCGGCGACGATGGTGGCGATGCCGGTGTAGCTGCCCTGGCCCATTTCGAGATGCTTCGACAGCACCGTCACGGTTCCGTCGGGCGCGACGCGCAGGAATGCGTTGGGCGCGAAGGTCTTCGCGGCGGCGGGCGCAGCGGCGGCGCGCGCGCCACCCGGCAGCAGATTGAAGCCGATCACCAGACCGGCGGCGGCGGAGCCGGCGAGGAAACCCCGGCGGCCGAGATTTTCGTTTGCGAGTTTCATCGGTTGGTCCTCGCGCTTACAGCGACTGCGCCGCGTCGTGGATTGCGGCGCGGATACGTTGATAGGTGGCGCAGCGACAGACATTGCCGGTCATGGCATCGTCGATGTCGGCGTCGGTCGGCTTCTTGTTGCTTTCGAGCAGCGCCACCGCGGCCATGATCTGGCCCGACTGGCAGTAGCCGCATTGCACGACGTCGAGCTTGCGCCACGACGCGCGCACCGCTTCGGCGGTCTTGCTCTTGGCGCCTTCGATGGTGGTGATCTTCTGGCCCGCGACGGCGGAGACCGGCGTGACGCAGCTTCGCGTCGGCTTCCCGTCGACATGCACGGTACAGGCGCCGCATTGCGCCATGCCGCAGCCGAACTTGGTGCCGGTGAGATGCAATCCGTCGCGCAAGGCCCATAGCAGTGGCGTCTCGGGATCGATGTCGAGCTGCTTCTTCGCGCCGTTGATGTCGAGCGTGACCATAAGCCTGTCCTTCGGTGCTGGACGGGGCCGTGCAGTGCAGCCCCGGACGCGCCAAGAATGCCGCGCTGCACCTAGAAAGGCTCGCGCTTTTTTTGTCGCGCGCGCGCTTGACCTGCCCCTGGGCCGGTCCAGTGGCGCATTGGTCTTGGGGCAAACTCCGGGTAACGATCCGAGCGCGCGTGCGAACCGCGCACGGATGTCACGCTGGACCCCGGCCGGGGGTTATTCCCGCGAAAGCGGGGCCGGGTAACGAAAAAAGGGCAGGACCTGAATGGCCATTCAACACGACAATCCCGGGCCCAGCCGGCGGGCCCTGCTCGCGGCTGCCGTCGCAACCGCCGCAAACGCGCCACTCGCCGCGGCGTTCGCGGCCGGACCGGAGAAAATCGCACCGCAGGCGGCCCCCGTGCCGCCGCCCAACAAGTCGGGCCTCACCGACGCCGATCTCAGAGGCGCCTCGCGACTGGCGCAGGTCGACTATTCCGACGCCGAGCGCGCGCAATTGCTGAGCTCGATCGACGACCAGCTCGAACGGTCCCGCCGGTTGCGCACGCTCGATCCGTCGAACGACCTCGCCCCGGCGTTGGTATTCGATCCGCGCCTGCCCGGGCGCGTCTACCGGACGCAGCGCAATGTCGTGCGGCTGCCGGACGAGGCCGTCGCCAAACTGCCTGACGACGAAGAGTCGATCGCGTTCGCGTCGGCGCGCATGCAGGCGGCGTGGCTTCAGCGCGGCGACATCACCAGCGCCAGACTCACCGAACTCTATCTCGCACGCATCGCGAAATTCGCGCCGATGCTCGAATGCTTCGTCAGCGTCACCGCCGACCTGGCCCGCGAACAGGCGGCGACCGCCGATCGCGAGCGCAAGACCGGCCGCGCGCGGGGGCCGCTGCACGGCCTGCCCTATGTGCTGAAGGATCTCGCCGACACTGCCGGCATCAAGACGAGCTGGGGCGCCGTGCCGTTCCAGGATCGCGTCGCAACGCGCGACGCGACTGTAGCGGTCAAGCTGCGCGACGCCGGCGCCGTCTTGCTGGGGAAGACGACGCTCGGCGAGTTCGCCAACGGCGAGATCTGGTTCGGCGGCATCACGCGCAACCCGTGGAACCGGCAGGAAGGATCGAGCGGTTCGTCGGCCGGCAGTGCCAGCGCGGTGGCTGCGGGACTCGCCTCGTTCGGCATCGGCACCGAGACGCTGGGCTCGATCGTCAGCCCATCGCATCGCTGCGGCACGGTCGGGCTGCGTCCCACCTTCGGCCGCGTGTCGCGCACCGGCTGCATGGCGCTGTGCTGGTCGCTCGACAAGATCGGCGCCATCGCGCGCAGCGTCGACGACACCGGTCTGGTTCTCTCGGTGATCAACGGCCACGACGACGAAGATGCCTCGAGCATCGGCTGGGGGCTCGAGCTCGACGCAACGCGCGATTTGCGCGACCTCAAGATCGGCTACGTGCCGGCCCTGTTCGAGAAGGACGCAACCGAAATCGATCGCGCCGCGCTCGACGCGGCCAGGCGGCTCGGCGCCAAGATGGTCGAGATCACGATTCCCGACCAGCCCTGGAACGTGCTGCTGACTCAGCTCGAGGTCGAAGCCGCCACCGCCTTCGAGAAGATCACGCTCGACCACAAAGACCGCACCATGCGCGCGCAGGGCAACGGCAACTGGCCGAACAACTGGCGCCGTGCGCGCTTCATCAGCGGCGTCGACTATGTGCAGAGCCAGCGCTTCCGCCGCCGCGCGATGGAGATGATGGACGGCGTGTTCCAGAACGTCGACGCGATGATCGGCCCCAACTATGCGGGCTCGATGTTGTTGATCACCAACTTCACCGGCCATCCCTGCCTTGCCTTGCGCGCCGGCTTTCGCGAGCTGGCGTCGCGGCCGACCGCGCTCGATCCGCCCAACAACGATCCGGCGGCGGCGAAATTCCGCGTGCCGCACGCGATCAGCCTGTGGGCGCCCCTGTTCGAGGAAGGCACGCTGATCACGGTCGGCCGGGCGCTGGAACGCGAACTGGGCGTGGCGAGCGAACGGCCGAAGCTGGTCTGAAGCCCTCGCTGGCGGGTCACCGCATTCTGTTATAATGTCACGCGCTTTTCACGGATCGAGACGTGTGTACATGAGTAGCTGGATCGCCTGGTCGGCACCGCGCCGCGCGCTTGCCGTTCTGGTCGTGCTGGTGCCGCTGGCGCTCGCCGTCGTCTGGGCACTGTCGGCCGCATGATCGAAATCCATCAACTCTGCGTCCGCTATGGCGACCTCGTCGCGTTGAGCGACGTCGAGGGCACCATCGCCAACGGCACCTCGCTCGCCGTGGTCGGCCCCAACGGCGGCGGCAAGAGCACCTTGCTCAAGGCCATCGCGGGCGTGGTCAAGCCCTGCGCCGGCTACGTGCATACCAATGGCGCGCGCATGGCCTACCTGCCGCAGCAAAGCGCGGTCGATCGCAACGTGCCGATCACCGTGTCGGACCTGGTTTCGTTCGGCCTGTGGCGCGAGACCGGCTGGTTCGGCGCCATCGACCGTGCGCGCCGCGGCCGGATCGACGACGCGCTCGCCACGGTCGGCCTTGCCGCCGTCGCCCGCCGCCGCATCGATGCGTTGTCGGCGGGACAGTTGCAGCGCGCGCTGTTCGCGCGGCTGCTGCTGGACGAAGCCGAGATCGTGCTGCTCGACGAGCCTTTCACCGCCATGGATGCGGCCACCAGTGCGCAGCTCGCCGCCTTGTTCGCGGAATGGCGCACGCAAGGCCGCACAATCATCGCGGCGCTGCACGATCTGGGCGAAGTGCGCGAATACTTCCCGCAGACTTTGGTGGTGGCGGGCCGTCCGCTTGCCTGGGGCGCCACCGACGAAGTGCTGACGCCGCAGCTGGTCGCCAGCGCGTTCGCCTTCGCCACCGCCGAACATCAGCACGCCGAACCGCATCTGCACGTGCATCCATGAGGATCGACGATCGTGAACGTTGACGATCTGTGGGCGCCGTTCGTCGAATTCGGCTTCATGCGACGCGGACTCGTCGCGGCGCTGGCGCTGTCGCTCGCAGCGGGCCCGCTGGGCACGCTGTTGCAGCTGCGCCGGCTCAGCCTGGTCGCCGACGTGATGAGTCACGCGGTGCTGCCGGGCGCGGCGGTCGCCTTCCTGTTCGCGGGTTTCTCGTTGAGCTGGATGGGGTTCGGCGGGCTGGTCGCCGGCCTGTGCATCGCCGTCGCCGCCGGCTTCATCACGCGCAGCACGCCGATCCAGGAAGATGCGAGCTTCGCTGCGCTCTACATTCTTGCCATTGCCAGCGGCGTCGCGATCCTCAGCACGGCGGGCAGCAATCTCGATCTCGTCCACGTGCTGTTCGGCAGCCTGCTTGCGATCGATGACACCGCGTTGCTGCTGATCGCAGCCGTCTCGAGCCTCACCTTGCTGGTGCTCGCCGCGTGCTGGCGCGCGCTGGTCGTGTCGACCGTCGATCCCGATTTCCTGCGCGCGCGCGGCGGCGCCACCATCGCGCACACGCTGTTCCTGGTGCTGCTGGTGCTCAATCTCGTGGCCGGGTTTCAGGCGCTGGGCACGGTCCTGTCGGTCGGCCTGCTGATCCTGCCGCCCGCGACGGCGCGGCTTTGGGCACGGTCGCTGTCCGGCACGGTCGCATTGGCCACCGGGCTCGCCCTGCTCTCGTCCTATGCCGGCCTGATCGCCTCCTATGCGTTCGATCTGCCGAGCGGGCCCAGCATCGTGCTCGCAGCCGGGGCGCTCTATGTCACGTCGCTGGGACTGCGATCGAACCGGCGGCTTTTCGCGACGCGGTAACGCCGCGTTACTTCGCGAGCGCCGTGGCGATGGTGCGCGCGTTGGTGCGCATCATGTCGACATAGGTCGCGGCCGGACCGTCCGGCTTCGACAATGCGTCGGCATATAGCGCGCCGCCGACTGCGACGCCCGTATCGCGCGCCACCCGTTGCATCAGCTGCTGGTTCGACATGGTTTCGAGGAACACCGCGGTCACCTTGCGGGCCTTGATTTCGCGGATCAGGTTTGCGACCGCCTTGGCCGACGGCTCGCTTTCGGTCGAGAATCCCTGCGCCGCCAGCATCGTCAGACCATAGGCCTTGGCGAAATAGTCGAACGCCTCGTGATTGGTGATCAGCACGCGCCGCTCGGGCGGGATCGGGGCGAGTTGCGCGCGGATGTTCCCGTCAAGCGCGACGAGCGTGGCATCGTAGCGCGCGGCGCGCGCCCGGATCGCGTCGGCGCGCGCCGGCAGTCTGGCTGCGATCGCGTCGGCAATGTTCTTGGCGTACATGCGCGCATTGCCGACCGACTGCCATGCATGCGGATCCGAGCCGAGCAGGTCGGCGCCGTTGCTGGCGACGACCATCGCGCCGGCGAAACCCGACGATCTGGCGAGCTTGGCGCTCCACGGGTCGAACCCCAGCCCGTTGACGACGAACAGGTCGGCGCCGGCCAACAGCCGCGCATCGCCTGGGCGGGGTTCGAACCCATGCGCGTCGACGTCGGGCCCGACCAGCGACGTGACTTCGACCTCGTCGCCACCGACCTGACGTGCCAGATCGGCCAACACCGTGAAGCTGGCGACCAGCTTGAGCGGAGCCGCGTTCGCAGAGGCGGCGATCGCCAGTGCGAGCACGAGACAGGAGAAAATGCGCATGAACCCTCCGGATTCACGCATCGTTATAGTATAACTTGCCGACAGGAAAGCCGGCGCCAGCGCGGCCCGGAAGGCCTGCCCCTGAAAAGTCACGGCAGCGGCCGGAACCTGACACTTCCGTGTTCGATTACTGGGCGATGAGTCGTACTGCCGTTGCTGCTGCGCGCGATCCGTTTCGGCCGCGGGCCGCTTCGTCTTCGCCCTTTCCCTCCGCCGCGTTCGAACGCGCGCGCGCCGACGCCACCGCGTCGCTGGCGCGCGGCGTCACCCGCATCGCCGTCATCGGCCCGGCCGGCGTCGGCAAGAGCGCGCTGCTGGCGCAGATCGCGCGCGACGTGGCGCCGGCCGGCGAGATCGCCTGGCTGCAACCGCCCGCCACCGTTGCACCCCACGCTGCGACGCTACTGGTCGACGAGATCGACCGGCTCGATGCAACGACGCGCGCATCGCTGCTCGCCCGTCCGCACGGGACGCGCCTGATTGTCGCTGGTCTCGCCGACCCGGGCCGGACCGACGACACGGTGCAGGTCACGTTGACGCCGCTCGAAGCGGATGAGGTCGGACCGTATGTGCAGCACCGGCTGCGCGCGGCCGACCTGCCGCTGGACCTGTTCGACGAGGCTGCGGTGACGCGGCTGGGCAACGCCGCCGCCCGCGTGCCGCGCGTGCTCGACGCGCTGGCCGGGCGCGCGCTGTTCGCGGCCAGCCTGGATGAAGCAGACAAGGTCGCCGCGATTCATGCGCGCCAGGCGATCGAAGAACACGCTGCCCTGCTCGCCGCCGATCCTGAACGCGACGAAGCGGTGGCGCCGCCCGCCGCCATGGTCGACCCGCCGCGGATCGAACCCACGACGGTCGAGCCGACCACGGCGCACCCAACCAAGGCCGAACCCGCCCCGCTCGAGCCGCTCGACCCGGCCATGCTCGAGACCGCGCTCGCCCTGGCCGCTTCGATGGAGGAACCGGACGAGCCGCCGCCGCAACGGCGCGAAGCGCGGCCGCTGATTGCGCAACGTGTCTGGCCGGAAGCGGCGCGACCAACCGGACCCCGGGTCAGCGCGCCGGTGCTCGTCGCCGTGGCCGCCGCCAGTTTCGTCGTCGGTGCGGCGCTGGTGCTCGCGGCGCGCGCGTCGGATGCGACGGAATCGCGACAGGTCGCTTCCGCGACGATGCCGGCCGCCACCGAAGCCGATGCGGCGCGTCCGCCAACCCAGGCCGCGCCGCAAAAGATGCAGCCCGCGCCGCAGGCGATCATGCCCGCCTCGCTGCCGGTGCCCCCGCCCGCGGCGCCGCTCGGCGGCAGCGGCACGAGTACGCCGCCGCCCGAGCCGGCGGGACCGCAGCGCGTTTTCGTACATTACCGGCGCGACGACGCGGCCGGCGAACAGGCGGCGCAGGCCATCGCCGAACGGCTGCGCACGCACGGTTTCCCGATCGCCGAACTGCGCCCGGTCGATCTGCGCATCAACCAGGCGAGCGTGCGCTACTTCTTTGACGGCGACCGCGCGCGCAGCCAGGCGCTGGAACGCGAAGTCGACGCGTTCGTGCGTCAGGCCGGGCTGGCGCCGCGCAGCGAGTTGCTGCCGATGCGCTATTACGAACCCAAGCCGCGACCGGGCACGCTGGAAGTCTGGTTGCCGTCGCGCTGAGTTTCGCCCATCCGCTCGCGCAGGTCGGCGAGTTCGCGCGCACGGCGTTCAACTTCGCGTTCCAGGATGCGGCGCTTGCGTCCTTCGATCATGCGGGGCTCCTCTGCGGTGAGGAACCGCGCGTAGGAGAGAAGGTTCAAAAGAGTTCGTCATGCACGGGCTTGGCCCACTTCTGTCCGGCTAAGCGAAGTACCCCCTCTTTGAGTTTTGACGGCTGCAGCGCCTATTTCTTCTTCTGCAGCATCTGCGTCTTCTGCTGCTCGGCGATCTTCTTGTAGTCGTAGGCGGGGAAGAATTCGGTGCGATAGGCACCCCAGGCCGTCTCTTCGAGGATGCGGTTCACATCGCGCAATTTCTCCGGCGGCAGCCGGAGCGTCACGACCTGCCCGATTCCCATCACCACGTACCAGCTGTCGATTTCCACGCCCGCGGGCGGGAATTTTTCGTAATAGCCTTGGCGAAGCAGCTTGTCGTTGATCTCGTCGAGATTCATCGACTGGTCGTGCTTGAGGAAGACCGTGAGCAGGATCTTGCCGTCGCCCGCGGGTGCGGGCGTCGGTGCTGTCTGGGCCAGCGCCGGAACGGCGAACATGGAAACCGCGAGAACAAGCGCGAGCGGACGCATCGGAAGTCTCCTGGCTGGGTGAGCGGCGCCAAGTTGAGGTGCGGGCCGCCGCGCAGCAAGGGCCCTCGCCCTGCCCGCCTTGCGCGCAAAACGCTGCCCAGCCGATAGGCATCAGGCCGGTGAACTGGGCGCAGTACGGGATCTCGACCGCGCTGCCGCACTTGCTGCTAGGTTGTCGGCCGTGATCTTCGATGAAATGACCGGAAATGGCGGGGTCCGGCCGCCCTATGAACAAATCCGGGCCTGGCTCGATGCGCTTCCGGCCGAAGCGCTCGACGTCAAGCGCCGCGAGGCCGAGCTTCTGTTCCGGCGCATCGGCATCACCTTCGCGGTCTATGGCGAAGGCGGCGATCCCGAGCGACTGATCCCCTTCGATCTCATTCCCCGCGTGCTGGCGGCGGAAGAATGGACACGCCTGTCGCGCGGCCTGACCCAGCGCGTGCGCGCGCTCAACGCCTTTCTCGCCGACATTTACGGCGCCGGCGAAATCCTGCGCGCGGGCAAGGTGCCCGAAGCGCTGGTGTTCAAGAACGAAAGCTGGCGCCCCGAGATGCAGGGCATGAAGCCCGCCGCCGGTGCCTGGACGCATGTCGCGGGCATCGACGTGGTGCGCGTCGACGCCGATCATTTCTACGTGCTGGAGGACAATTGCCGCACGCCGTCGGGCGTCTCCTACATGCTCGAAAATCGCGAAGCGATGCTGCGGCTGTTTCCCGACCTGGTATCGTCGCATCGCATCGCGCCGGTGGCGCGCTATCCCGAAGAACTGCTCGAGACGCTCAAATCGTCGGCACCGCCCGCCTGCCGTGCCGATCCGACCGTGGTGCTGCTGACGCCCGGTCCGCTCAACAGCGCCTATTACGAACATTCCTTCCTCGCCGACGAGATGGGGGTCGAGCTGGTCGAAGGTGCCGACCTGTTCGTCGATGACGGGCTGGTCTGGATGCGGACGACCGAGGGGCCCAAGCGCGTCGACGTCATCTATCGCCGCATCGACGACGACTATCTCGATCCGCTGTCGTTCAAGCCGGAGTCGATGCTGGGCGTCGCCGGCCTGTTTGCGGCCTATCGGTCGGGCGCCGTCACCATCGCCAACGCGATCGGCACCGGCATCGCCGATGACAAGGCGGTCTATCCCTACGTGCCCGAGATGATCCGTTTCTATCTCGGCGAAGAGCCGCTGCTGCAGAACGTGCCGACCTATCTATGCGGCCGCGACGACGATCGCGCCTACGTGCTCGACCGGCTCGACGAACTCGTCGTCAAGGAGGCACGCGGTTCGGGCGGCTACGGCATGTTGATCGGGCCGCACTCGACCGCGGCCCAACGCGACCGATTCAGCGCGCTGATCAAGGCGCGGCCCGACGATTACGTCGCGCAGCCCACCTTGGCCTTGTCGACCGTGCCGTGCTTCGTCGAAAGCGGCATTGCGCCGCGACATGTCGATCTGCGTCCGTTCGTTCTGGTCGGGCGCGACATCCGCATCATTCCCGGCGGCCTCAC
>JAQGIE010000046.1 GCA_028291365.1 Rhodospirillales bacterium | reverse complement strand
GAAGAAGAAGAAGAACAAGAAGAAGATCAATAGCTTGACGCCTTCGCTCACCGGCGCGGCGGGAACTTTCCTTGGCCTCGAGACTTCGTACTCGGGATCCCGCCAAACGCAGTGAGGCGAATTTGAGCCGCAACAAAGTCCGGGTCGCGCTGGTGGGAGTCGGCAATTGCGCATCGTCGCTGGTGCAGGGCGTCGAATTCTACCGCGGCGTCAATGACGATCTCGGCGTGCCGGGCCTGATGCACACTGAACTCGGCGGATACGGCGTCGGTGACGTCGAGTTCGCCGCCGCGTTCGACATCGCGGCACCCAAGGTCGGTCAGGATCTCGGCGACGCGATCTTCGCCGCGCCCAACAACACGATCCGTTTTGCGTCGGTGCCGAAGCAGCAGGTGCGCGTGCAACGCGGGCCGACGCTGGACGGGCTGGGGAAATATCTGCGTGGCACGATCGAGGAATCGCACGAGCGGCCGGTCGACGTCGCGCGGACGCTGAAAGACAGCGGCACCGAGATCGTCGTCTCCTACCTGCCGGTCGGCAGCGAGGCGGCGGGGCAATTCTATGCCGAGCAGGCCATCGAGGCGGGTTGCGGATTCGTCAACTGCATCCCGGTCTTTCTCGCCTCGCGACCGGAATGGCGTGCACGCTTCGCAGCGGCCAACCTGCCCATCGTCGGTGACGACGTGAAGAGCCAGGTCGGGGCCACCATCGTGCATCGCATGCTGACCAACCTGTTCCGCGAGCGCGGCGTTCGGCTCGACCGCACCTACCAGCTCAATTTCGGCGGCAACACCGACTTCCTCAACATGCTCGAACGCGAGCGGCTGGAGTCGAAGAAGATCTCGAAGACCAACGCGGTGACGAGTCAGCTCGACTACGAGCTCGATCCGGGCCAGGCGCATGTCGGCCCGTCCGACCACGTGCCGTGGCTGGAAGACCGCAAATGGTGCTACATCCGCATGGAGGGCACGACGTTCGGCAACGTGCCGCTGAATTGCGAACTCAAGCTCGAAGTCTGGGACTCGCCCAATTCGGCCGGCGTGGTGATCGACGCGGTGCGCTGCGCCAAGCTGGCGATGGACCGCAAGATCGGGGGCGCGCTGACCAGCGCGTCGAGCTGGCTGATGAAAAGCCCGCCCGAGCAATTCACCGACGCCGAAGCGCGGACGCGCATGGAAGCCTTCATCCGCGGTGAGCTTGCAGCGTAGTCTCCTGGCCCATGGCGATCTTCCACCTGCTGCGGCACGGGCAACACGACCTGATCGGGCGGACACTGGTCGGCCGCACGCCGGGCGTCACCATGAACGAGGTCGGCCGCGCCGAAATGGCGCGCGCTGCTTCCTGGCTCGCCAAGCGCTCGCTGGTGGCGCTGGTCGCGAGCCCGCTCGACCGAACGCGCGAGAGCGCGCGCATCATTGCCGCCGCGACCGAGCTGGAGCCGACCCATGACGAGCGGCTGCTCGAAATCGATTTAGGCGCTTTCGCCGACCAGCGTTTCGAAAGGCTGCGCAAGGATCCCGCCTGGACCTTCTGGAACGCGTCGCGCGCCCTGGCGCGCGCGCCGACCGGCGAAACGATGCTCGAGGTGCAGGCGCGTTGGATGGGATGCCTGCTGGAATTGCGCGACCAGTACGGGGCCGACGACGAGATCGCCATTGTCGGCCACGGCGACCCGATCCGGGGCGTGCTTGCTTATTGCCTCGGCGTGCCGATTGACCTGCTTCTCCGCATCGAAGTCGATTGCGGCTCGATCAGCACGACGCGTATCGCGCTCGACGGTGTGACTGTCGTGCGCACGAATTTCATGCCCTAACGACTGGTCTGGTGCATGCTCTCGAGCACGACGCGCCAGGCATCGGCGTCGCGCCGCCATACGCGCATGTACCAGCCGCTCGCCTCGCCCGCTTTGTACTTTCCGTAGACATAGCCGAGATCGCCGGCGCTCGAGACGTCGCCGGCAACCGGTTCGCGGCGCAAGCCGCCGGGGATTGCTGCGATGGCCGCGGCAGGACCGACAGCGGGTTCGACATCGTCGCGCAGCACGACGATGTCCGGCGCCGCGAGCGTCTCGTACGAAGCCGGCTCACGTTCACGCGCCATCAGCGCTTCGCGCGAACGCGCCGGATCGTGCTTGGCCGGCGGCGTTGAACCCGCTGCTGGATCCGGCTTGGCCCAGTCGGCCGGTTCGGTCGCGGGCCGTTTCACCGATGCGCCGAGATCGCACACGACTTTCCAGCTTCCGTCGCTCTGCAGGCGCCACACCGAGGCATACCAGCCGTATCGCGGCGGCGCACCGGCGCGGGTGTTTTCAAACGGGCCGGTGGTGAAGCCGAGATCGCCCGACGCGGCAATGCCGGCATAGACGGGGCGCCAGATCAGCTTCGAGGCGGGCGTCGCCAGCGCTTGCCAGAATGTCTTGCCGTTGGTCGCGCCGTCATTGCCGAACACGATCCCGTCCTCGGCGAGGAAAGCGAGAAAGGCGGTGCGCGTGTCGGTCCGGTCCGACAGGGCGGAAAAATC
This sequence comes from Rhodospirillales bacterium, assembly GCA_028291365.1. Classification (GTDB taxonomy): domain Bacteria; phylum Pseudomonadota; class Alphaproteobacteria; order BOG-932; family Roseiterribacteraceae; genus Roseiterribacter. The sequence continues at coordinate 21 of JAQGIE010000046.1, read as the reverse complement.
GCGCTCGCTCTGCACCAGCGT
>JAQGIE010000014.1 GCA_028291365.1 Rhodospirillales bacterium | reverse complement strand
CGCGTCGCCAACGCGCGCGCGGTGCAGGCGCAGCGCTGGGGCCGCGACGGCGCCACCAATGCGGAAGCGGATGGTGACGTGCTCGAACGCGAAGCCGCGCCCGACGAACTCGGCCGCGCTTTGTTGGACGAAGCCGCCGAACGTTTCCGCTTCTCGGCCCGCGCCTACCGGCGCGTGTTGCGCGTCGCACGCACGATCGCCGATCTCGACGAAGCCGATGCGGTGCGGCGGCTGCATGTCGCCGAGGCGATCAGCTACCGGGCGTGAAGCTCAGCCCTGCTCGCGCAGCGCTGCGGCGGCGTCCTTCGCGTGCAATCGAGTGGTTCCTGGCGAGGCCTTCGGACGCGCCGCCGCCAAGGATGGCGAGACCAGCCCGTGCGTGCTAACTTGAGTAACCTCAGGTTACGCTTGGCACGCGGTGGTACTCGATGGTCGCGCTCGCATCGTTCGATGGGCTGGGTTGGTCGGCGGAAGAAAGTCCGGCTGAAAAGCTGGCCCGCGACGTGGCTTCCTCGCTCGGAAGCGTTGCGCCGGGGGAGAAAGTCAGCGCGATGGAGAAGGCGCTTCGGCTTGCCATCGCCGCCGGCGATTTACCTGGGCGGCGCCTGCCTTCGATCGCGAATCTGGCGGTTGCGCTCGGTGTCACGCCGAAGCGCGTCGAGACCGCCTACAAGGCGCTTCTTGCTGAAGGCCGGATTGTCGAGCGCGTCGACGGCTGGTTCGTAACCGACAGCGTCTGGGTTGAACGGCCCGAATCTGCGATCGGATCGCGCAAGCTGCAGCCGCTCGCGCCTGGCAGCACCGCGTCCGACCTGTTTCCGGCACAGGCGTGGCTGCGTTATCTCGATCGCGCCGCCGCCGATTATGGCGGCGCAAGTTTCCGCCCCGGTCCGGTCGGCGGAATGCCGGACGCGCGGCGCGCGCTGGCCGAGCTGCTGCGCACGCGCCTGGGCCTGGACGTCACCGCCGCCGATGTCGCCATCGTCACCAGCCGTGCGCGAGCGCTGGAGAGCGCGCTCGCGGTTACCAGCGGGATCGGCAACGAAATCTGGATCGAAGATCCCGCACCGGGGATACACCGCGCCGTAATCGGTCGGCTGCATCGATCGGTGGTGGCCGTACCCGTCGACGCGCGGGGGCTGCGCGTTGACCAAGGCGTGCAGATGGCTCCGGTTGCCTCGGCCGCAATCGTCAGCGGCGCGTCGCAATTTCCGCTCGGCTATCCCACGTCCGGGACCCGCCGCGAACAGCTGGCGCAATGGTCGGTCGAGAACAACTCGTTCGTGATCGAAGATTGGCGCGGCTGCGAGGCCGGCCTTTCCGGTCCGCACCAGGACAGTGCAGCGCCATGGCCCAACACGATCCGGATCGGAACCCTGGAGAGTCTTTGCTTTGAGGGGATCGGGCTCGGCTGGATCACCGCGCCGCGGTCGATCATGCGGGCGATCCAGGCGGAGCTCTGCACGATCGAGGAGAGCCCCACGATGAGCGTGCAGAGCGCCTTCGCGGCGTACGTTTCGTCGGGACTGGTCAACGAGCATATCGCGCGGCTTGCGGGTGCACGCAAGGAACGTCTGGAGGCGCTCGAACTCGGCCTGCTCGGGACGTTGCCGAGCGAGGCCGAGGTGCGCGTCGATCTGCGCGGGCTGCATTGCGTGACCAGGTTGCCACCCTCAATCGACTGCGCGGCGCTGGCCGGCGAGGCGGCGGCGCGCGGTTTCGGCGTGCGCGCCCTGCGTGAGTTTTACGCCGACCCGAACCAGGCAGCGAACGGGCTTCTGATCGGCTGGTGCGGCACGCCGGCCCGGCGGACATATGCGGCTGCCACCGAACTCGCGCACATGATCGCATCGGCACGGTCCGTTGCGGCCAAGTCACAGGATCTCCCGATTCCGACGCCGCGCCCGCTGCACGTCGTGTAGGTCTGCGCCCGCTCGTCCTTGCTGACAAACAATGAACAGCGCGGAAAAGCGCGCGCGCCAGCCAGCCCCGCGTAGGCGTGTGCGTAATCGGCCACACTGAATTCGAGCTGTTGGAGGCCGCGGCCGCGGGGACTTGTTGCGTACATGCAACGCTTAACCTCAGCTTACACCGGCGAACCTATGGTTACCTTGCGTCGCTGCCCAGCCAGCATGACGGTGGCCGATCGTCTGGCTGCAAGCACTCGCACGCCCGACGGCAATTCCCACGGAGGTCACTAAGTGAAAACCAAGAGGTTGAGCGGGCGGCTTATGCTCGCGCTCGCCGGCGTATCGTCGCTGGCGTTCGCCTGCGGGGCGCATGCCCAGACGGCACCGGAAGAGATCGTCGTCACCGGTTCGCGCATCGCGCGACCGAACCTGACGCAGCCGAATCCGGTTTCGGTCGTGAACTCGGACCAGATCCGCACCACCGGCGCCACCTCGGTCATCGAGGTGCTGAACGAGATTCCGCAGACTCAGAACAACACGACGCCTGAGAACAATCAGCGTTACATCAACGGCGCCGGCCTGCAGCAGATCAACCTGCGCGGCCTCGGCACGTACCGTACGCTGACCCTCGTGGACGGCCGCCGCCACATCGGCAGCCTTTCGGGCGTCAACAATTCGGGCGGTACCGGCAACGTCGACGTCTCGACGATCCCGCCGTTGCTGATCGACCGCATCGACATC
>JAQGIE010000270.1 GCA_028291365.1 Rhodospirillales bacterium | reverse complement strand
TGCCGCACACCTCGACCAACGTTGCCGCGGGCTTCGCGCAGGGAAATTACCACCTGACCGATCAGCTTTCGGCCACGGTCGGCATTCGCTACGCGCGTGAAGAAAAGGAATTCAAGCAGGATTTCGGCTCGTACAGCGCGACGACCGGATTGATCAGTACTGCCGGCCCGATTCGCTATACCGGGAACAGCGTCTATTATTCGACGACGCCGAAATTCGGCCTCGAATACGTACCGATGGACAATGTGCTGGTGTTCGGCTCGGTGACTCGCGGCTTCAAAAGCGGCGGCTACAACATGACGGCGACGCTCGCCAGCGTCGCGGCCTTCGCGCCCGAAGATTTGTGGAGCTACGAGGTCGGGGTGAAGACCGACTGGCTCAACAAGCGCCTGCGCGTCAACCTGACCGGCTTCTATTACGACTACTCGAACATGCAGGTGCAGGCCTTCATCCGGCCGGGCGTTGCCGACATCACCAATGCCGCGAGCGCGACGGTGAAGGGCTTGGAACTCGAATTGACGGCCCAGCCGGTGCAAGGGCTGCAGCTGACCGCCAATCTCGCCTGGCTTGACGGCACCTACGACTCCTATCCGCGGGCGCCGGGACCGGGCGGCACCATCGTCGATGCCAGCGGCAACCGCATCAACGCGGCGCCGAAATACTCGACCAATTTCGCCGCCGAATATGACTGGATCCAGCCGAGCGGCGACATGTTCTTCGTGCGCGCCGAATATTTCTGGCAGGACCGCCAGTTCTTCGTCGCATCGAACGATCCCAACCAGAGCCAGGGTGCCTATGGCGTGCTGAATGCCAGCATCGGCTATGAAGCGCCGGACGCGCGCTGGCGCGTGGCGCTGTACGGCAAGAACCTCACCGACCGCCAGTACATCACGATCACGGGCACGGTTTCGCCGGTGATCTCGGGGCGCCCGGGCGACCCGCGCACTTTCGGCGTGCGCGGTACGTATAAGTTCTAATGTCGGACGCGGCTTCGATCGAAGGTACGTGCGATCCGCGTTTCGGCGCGGTCCGCGCGGCCTTCGAAGAAAACTTCCGCAGTCGCGGCGAAATCGGCGCCGCGGTCTGCCTCTACAAGAACGGCCGCAAAGTGGTCGATCTGTGGGGTGGCGTTGCCGATCCCGCGACCGGCGCTGCATGGAAGCAGGACACGATCGTCTGCATGATGTCGGTCGGCAAGGCGATGGCCGCTTTGTGCGTGCATCGCCTGATCGATCGCGGCGAAATCGATCTCGAAGCGCCGGTGGTGCGCTACTGGCCGCGTTTCGGTCAGGCCGGCAAAGAGCGGATCACGGTGCGCCAGCTGCTGGGGGGCCAGACGGCGCTGATCTACGCCGACGCGGCGCCGCCCGGTTCGCTGCTCGACTGGGAATTGATGATCGACGCGCTCGAACGGCAGGCGCCCGAATGGGAGCCCGGCACGCGTGGCGCGTACCATTCGATGAGCGCGGGTTTCCTCTTCGGCGAGTTGGTACGCCAGGTCGACGGCCGCGGTCCCGGTGTCTTCTTGCGCGACGAGATCGCGATGCCGCTCGGCGCCGACTACCAGATCGGTCTCGACGACGCGCAGATCGCGCGCGTCGCGCCGCTTCTGCCCAATCCCGGCAGCGTCACCGGCAACGCGATGCGCGATCCGTCGACCAAGCTCGGCCGCGCCTGGCGCGCACGTCCCGACGATCCTGATTTCTTCAACAGCGACGCGTGCCGTCGCGGCGTGCTGCCGTCGGGCAACGGTCACGGCAATGCCCGCGGCGTCGCGCGCATCTTCGCCTGCCTTGCCAATGACGGCGAGCTCGACGGCGTGCGCCTGTTCCGGCCGGCGACGGTCGAGCGCATGCGCCAGCTGCAGTGGGAAGGTACCTGCGGCATGACCGATCGGCATTTCCGCTACGCGCTGGGCCTGTTCGTCAATTCGCAGCCGGTGATGCCGATGGGACCCAACGCGCAAGCGTTCGGTCATGCCGGGGCCGGCGGTGCGCTCGGCTTTGCCGACCCGGAAAGCGGCATCGCGTTCTCCTACAGCCCCAATTTCATGTGCGCCGGTGCCGGCGTCGGCGATCGTTGTCCGGCACTGATCGACGCGGTTTACGCCTGATGCAGATCGACGGCATCAGCGAACCGGCGTTCGAGGCGGTGCGCGCCGCCTTCGAGGAAAACTTCCGCACGCGCGGCGAAGTCGGCGCGGCGGTCTGCGTCTACAAGGACGGGCGCAAGGTCGTCGATCTTTGGGGCGGCATTGCCGACCTTGAAACCGGTCGTGCCTGGGCTCGCGACACGCTGGTCTGCATGATGTCGGTGGGCAAAGGCATGGCCGGGCTTTGCGTGCACCAGCTGATCGATCGCGGCGAGATCGAAGTCGATGCGCCGGTGGCGCGCTACTGGCCGCGCTTCGCGCAGAACGGCAAAGAGGCGATCACGGTCGGCCAGCTGCTCGGCGGTCTTGCCGGCCTGATCTATGCCGACGCGGCGCCCGAGAATTCGATTCTCGATTGGGACGTCATGATCGACGCGCTCGAACGTCAGGCGCCCGAATGGAAGCCCGGCACGCAGGGCGCGTATCACTCGATGAGCGCCGGCTTTCTCCTGGGAGAGCTGGTGCAGAAGGTCGACGGCCGCCGCATCGACGCCTATTTCCGTGACGAGATCGCGCGCAAGCTTGGCATCGAATACGGCTACGGCCTCGACGACGAGCAGATCGCGCGCACCGCGCGCATCGTGCCCAATCCCGGCAGCACGACCTCGAACGCGATCGCCGATCGCAGCAGCAAGCTCGGCCGGGCCTGGAAGGCGCGTCCGGCCGGCGGGCACTATTACAATGACGACGCGTTTCGCCGCGCAATCGTGCCGTCGACCAACGGTCACGGCAATGCGCGCGCGGTGGCGCGGGTCTACGCCGCGCTGGCGCAGGACGGCGCGATCGACGGCGCGCGCATTCTGTCGCCCGCCGCGGTCGCACGTCTGCGCACGCAGCAATGGGACTCGATCTGCGGCATGACCGATCGTCCCTATCGCTACGGAATGGGCGTGTTCCTCAACAAGCCGCCGATGGTGCCGATGGGACCGAACCCCAACAGTTTCGGCCATCCCGGTGCCGGCGGCGCGATCGGCTTCGCCGACCCCGACAACAACATCGCCTTCAGCTTCAGCCCCAATTTCATGTGCGCCGGCGCCGCCGTGGGCGACCGCTGCGAATCCCTGATCGAGGCAGTCTACGCATGACCAGCAAATTCCCGGCGCCGTTCGACGGCGCGAAATATCTCACCGGCCGTGTCGCGTTGGTCACCGGCGGCAGTTCCGGCATCGGCGCGGCCATCGCCAAAGGCCTCGCAGGGGCGGGCGCGAGCGTCGCCGTGGTGGCCAGCTCGGGCAAGGACAAGGCCGCGCGCGTTGCCGAAGCGATCGTCGCCGCAGGTGGAAAAGCCGCGCCGTTCGTCGCCGACGTGCGCGACGAGAAGGCGGTCGCAGCGCTGGTGCAGGCGGTCGAACAGTCGCTGGGCCCGATCGACGTGCTGGTGAATTCGGCCGGCGTCTATTACGCGACGCCGGTCGGCAACACGCCCCGGGCCGATCTCGACCGCATGGTCGACATCAATCTCAAGGGCACGTGGAACATGATCAGCGCGGTCGCGCCCGGCATGAAGGAGCGGCGCTTCGGCAAGATCGTCAACATGTCGTCGGTCGCGGCCTTTGTCGGGCTCGGTCAGTACCCGATCTACTGCGCCACCAAAGCCGGCATCATGATGTTGACCAAGGCGCTGGCGCGCGACCTGGCGCCGTTCGACGTCAACATCAACGCCATCGCCCCCGGGAACACCGCGACGCCGATGAACGAGGACGTGCGCGAGAACGACGAGGCGCTCGAATTCATGAAGCGCGTCACGCCCAGCACGACCAGCTTCTCGGCGCCGGAGGAGATCGCCTCGACCGCGCTCTATCTCGTGTCGCCCGCCGCGCGCCCGATGCACGGCAGCACGTTGCTGATCGACGAAGGCCTGGCGACCGGCATCTGACCGTTCAGAATTTTTCTCCGACAAGCGAACACCATGCGCAAATCCAGCAAAGTGATCATCACCTGCGCCGTGACCGGCTCGGTGCACACGCCGACCATGTCGGAGCATCTGCCGATCACGCCCGACCAGATCGCCGAACAGTCGATCGCGGCGGCCGAGGCGGGGGCGGCGATCCTGCATCTCCACGCGCGCCGTCCCGAAGATGGACGGCCGAGCGCCGATCCGGCGCTGTTCATGCAGTTCCTGCCGCGCATCAAGCAGGCGAGCGACGCGGTGATGAACATCACCACCGGCGGCGCGCTTGGCATGAGCCTCGACGATCGTCTGGCCGCGCCGCGCCGCGCCGAGCCCGAGCTGGTGTCGCTCAACATGGGGTCGATGAATTTCGGCACCTTTCCGCTGGCCGAAAAAGACACGGCCTGGAAATACGATTGGGAAAAGCCGTATCTCGCCCAGACCTATGACACGATCTACAGCAACACGTTCAGCCAGATCGAAGCGATCGCGACCGAGCTGTACGGCAAGTTCGGCACCCGGTTCGAATTCGAGTGCTACGATGTCGGCCATCTCTACACGCTCGAATTCTTCGCCAATCGCGGCGTCGTGAAGCCGCCTTTCTTCATCCAGTTCGTGCTGGGTGCGCTGGGCGGGATCGGCGCCGACACCGACAATCTCGTCCATATGCGGCACATCGCGGACAAATTGTTCGGTGATGACTATTTCATGTCGGTGCTGGGCACGGGAAAGAACCAGACCAAGATGATCACCACCAGCGCGCTCAATGGCGGCAATGTGCGCGTCGGTCTGGAAGACAGCCTGTTCCTGAAGCGCGGTGAGATGGCCCGCAGCAATGCCGAGCAGGTCACCAAGATCCGGCGCATTCTGGAAGAATTGTCGCTCGAAATCGCGACACCCGCCGAAGCGCGTGCGATGCTCGACCTCAAGGGCGGCGACAAGGTCGCGTTCTAATATTCCCCGCGAAAGCGGGGATCCATCGTGGTGAAGGATCTCGCTGCAATGTCGTTGAGTCTTCTTGGCGGGGACACGGATCCCCGCTTCGGCGGGGAATAGAATGCGATTTGCCTGCGATACGGGCGGCACCTTCACCGATCTGCTGGTCGAGGCCGGCGACGATCTGCGCATGTACAAGGCGCATACCGTCCCCGGCGATCCGGCCAAGGGCGTGCTCGACGCGCTGTCGCTGGCGGCGGCCGACCGCGGGCTCGACCTGTCGGCGCTGCTGGCGCGCGGCGACACGTTCGTGCACGGCACGACGCACGCCATCAACGCCATCATCACCGGTCGGACCGCACGTACGGCGTTCCTCACCACCGAAGGTCATCCCGACACGCTGGTGCTGCGCGAAGGCGGCCGCACCGGCCCATTCGATCATTCGGTCGAATATCCGGAACCCTATATTCCGCGCGCGCTGACGTTCGAGATCGTCGAGCGCGTCGATCCGTCAGGCCGCGTCACGCGCGCGCTCGACGAAGCTTCGGCGCTTGCCGCGATCGCTCATCTGCGGGCGCAAAAGGTGGAGGCGGTCGCGGTCTGCCTGCTGTGGTCGATCGTCAATCCGGCGCATGAGATCCGCATCGGCGAGTTGCTGGCGCAGCACCTGCCGGATGTGCCGTTCAGTCTCAGCCATGCGCTCAACCCGACCATCCGGGAATATCGTCGCGCCTCGGCGACCGCGATCGACGCATCGCTGAAGCCGCTGATGACCCGCTATCTCGGCGGCATCGAAGCGCGCATGCGCGAGGCGGGCTTCACCGGCCGCGTGCTGGTGCTGACCTCGCAAGGCGGCACGATGGAGGCGGCCGACCTGGCGCGCGCGCCGATTCACGCGATCAATTCGGGCCCCTCAATGGCGCCGATCGCGGGCAAGTATTTCGCCGGGCTCGAAGGCGCCCAAGCAAACGGTGAGATGCGCGACATCATCGTGGCCGACACCGGCGGCACGACCTACGACGTGAGTCTCGTTCGCGGCGGCCTGATTCCGACCTCGCGCGAGACCTGGATCGGCACGCCCTATCGCGGACACATGACGGGCTTTCCCTCGGTGGACGTCAAAAGCGTCGGCGCCGGTGGCGGTTCGATCGCCTGGGTCGATGCGGGCGGCGTGCTGCATGTCGGTCCGCAAAGCGCGGGATCGGTGCCCGGACCGGTCTGCTATGGGAAAGGCGGCACCGAGCCGACCGTCACCGATGCATGCGTGGCGCTCGGCTATATCGATCCCGATTATTTCCTCGGCGGTTCAATCGCGCTCGATCGCGAGGCCGCGCGCAAAGCGATCGAGACCAGGATCGGTGACAGGCTCGGCCTCGACATCGAACGCGCCGCTGCGTCGATCCTCGAACTCGTGACCGAGAACATGGTCCAGGCGATCGCCGACATTACGGTCAACCAGGGAATCGACGCGGCGGAATCGGTGCTGATCGGCGGCGGCGGCGCGGCCGGACTCAATTCCGTGTGGATCGGGCGGCGACTCGGTTGTCGCGAGGTGAATTTTCCCGAAGTCGGCGCCGCGCTCAGCGCCGGCGGCGCGCTGTTGTCGGACCTCACGGCCGAATTCCGCGCTGCTTTCGTCGCCACCAGCGACCGGTTCGAATTCGGCGCCGCCAACGCGGTGCTTGCGTCGTTGACGGCGCAATGTGCCGCCTATGCCGCCGATGCCGGCAAGGGCGCGCTCGCCACCGAGATCAGCTTCGCGTTCGAAGCGCGCTATCCGAGCCAGGTCTGGGATCTCGAAGTTCCGTTGCCGCGCGACCGGATCGAGCCATCGGACCTCGTCACGATGGTTGCGGCCTTCCACGCCGAGCATCGTCGCGTCTTCGCCATCGACGATCCCGACTCCGGCATCGAACTCACCGGCCTGATCGCGCGCATTCGCTGCCGCCTGCGCGAAAGCGGCCTGTCGCGCCTTGCCGCCGGCGAGAAACCGTCGGGCTCGGCGCGGCGCCGTCGCGCCTATTTCGCCGGGCATGGCTGGGCCGATACGGTGGTGCACCGGATTTCGGAATTGACGCCGGGCCTGGCGCAGGCCGGACCCGCGCTGATCGAATCCCCGTTCACCACCATCGTGGTCGATCCGGCGGCGCGTTTCCGCGTCACCGCGTCGGGCGGCGTGGTGGTGACGCCGTGAAGTTGGAGAAAGCGATGCAGCTCAAAGCTACGCAGTTGGATGGCGCGAAACTGGCGATCATCAACAACCGCTTCGAAGGCGTGGCGCGCAAGATGGCGAACACGCTGCTGCGCACCGGCCGCTCGGGCGTGCTCAACCGCGCGCGCGACTTCTCGTGCTGCATCGTGACGGCGGGCTGCGACCTGCTCGCCGCGGCGGAGAGCCTGCCGATCCACGTGCTCAGCGGGCCCGACCTGATGGCGCGCACGATGCTGGACTTCCACCCGGACCTTCGCGAGGGCGACGCGTTCCTGCACAACTCGCCCTATCACGGCTGCAGCCACGCCGCCGATCACACGCTGCTGGTGCCGGTGTTCGACGAGAACGGCGTGCACCGCTTCACCGTGCTGGCCAAGGCACACCAGGCCGATATCGGCAATTCGGTGCCGACCACCTACCATGGCGCGGCGCGCGACGTGTACGAGGAAGGTGCCTTGATTTTTCCGGCGGTGCAGGTCGAGCGCGACTTCAAGCCGATCGATGATTTCGTCCGCATGTGCCGCATGCGCATCCGCGTGCCGGATCAATGGTGGGGTGACTTTCTCGCCATGGCGGGCGCGGCGCGCATCGGCGAGCGCGAACTGCAGGCGCTGGGCCGCGAGCTCGGCTGGGACACGCTGGCGCAGTTCGCCACGCAGTGGCTCGATTACAGCGAAACGCTGGCCGACGCGGCGATCCGCAAACTGCCTTCGGGCAAGACCCAGGCGAGCAGCACGCACGACCCGTTCCCCGGCACGCCCGAAGACGGGGTGACCATCACGTCGAAAGTGCAGGTCTTCGCCGATGAAGGCCGGGTCGAAATCGACCTCACCGACAATCCCGACTGTTTGCCGTCCGGGCTCAATCTCAGCGAAGCCTGTTCACGCACCGCGGCCTTGATCGGGGTGTTCAACTCGATCGATCCGAACGTACCCAAGAATGCCGGCAGCTTCCGCCGCATCGACATCAAGCTGCGCGAGAATTGCGTCGCCGGTATTCCGCTGCACCCGACCAGCTGCTCGGTCGCCACCACCAACATCGCCGACCGTGTCGCCAACGCGACGCAGCGCGCTTTCGCCGAGTTGGGCGAAGGGGTGGGCATGGCCGAAGTCGGCGCCGTGATTCCGCCCGCCGCCGGAGTCGTGTCGGGCATCGACCCGCGGAGCGGCGCGCGTTTCATCAACCAGATGTTCCTGGGCTTCACCGGTGGTGCCGCGTCGGCCGCCACCGACGGCTGGCTCACCGCGGCGCATGTCGGCAATGCCGGCCTCTGCTACCAGGACTCGATCGAGCTGGCGGAATTGTACCAGCCGATCACGGTACGCGAGCGCCGCTTGCTGCAGGACACGGAAGGCGCCGGACGCCGCCGCGGCGCGCCCGCGATCCGGGTCGAGTTCGGTCCCACCGAAGCGCCGTTCGAGATCGGCTATGTCAGCGACGGCAACCTGAACGGTCCGCGCGGCGCGCGCGGCGGCGGTACCGGCGGCATCTCGCAGCAATTCCGCCGTCAGCGTGACGGCACGCTCGAACCGCTGCCGGCCTGCGCCATGGTGACGGTGGCGCCGGGCGAGACGATCGTGTCGGTGTCGTGCGGCGGCGGCGGCTACGGCCCGCCGCAACAGCGCGAGCCGGCGCGCGTCGCGCACGACGTCGCCGAACGCTGGATCAGCGCCGAACGCGCGCGCACCGTCTATGGGGCCAAGCTATGATCGAACTCTATCTCAACTGGAATGCGGTCTGCGCGATGAAGGTCGTGCTGTGCCTGGCCGAGAAGAATTTGCAGCCGGTCATCCACCATATCGACCTGAGCAAATTCGAGCAGCACGCGCCGGACTATCTCAAGCTCAATCCCGGCGGGGTGGTGCCGACGATGGTGCATGAAGGCACCGTCATTCTCGAATCCACGGTCATGCTCGAATATCTCGACGACCGGTTCCCGACGCCGCCGCTGCGCCCGGCCGATCCGGTGCTGCGCGCCAAGATGCGCATGTGGGGCAAGCTGGTCGACGACCAGGTCCATCCCTCGATCCGTCCCATCACCTTCACGCAGATCGTGACCGAGCGGGCGCGGGCGATGAGCGAGGAAGACCGCGCCGCGATGCTGGCGCGCACGCCCAAGAAGGAAATTGCCGAGCTGTGGCAGCGCGTCGCCAACGCGCCCTATAGCGACGAAGAGCTCGGCTATTACCTGCACAAGATCGAAGACGCGCTCGACCGGATGGAAGCGTCGCTGCAGACGAGCACGTGGCTGCTCGGCGAGCAGTACACGCTGGCCGACATCGGCATGACGCCGTATCTGCGCCGGCTCGACCAGCTCGGCAAATCGGCGCTGTGGCAGGCGCGTCCCGCCGTCGTCAAATGGTTCGGCCGCATCCAGGCGCGCCCATCCTACGCGGCGATGGACGAATTGAAGCTGCGCTACGCCGCCTAGACATCGTGGCACGGCGCAATCTCCGCGAGACCAACCGCGGCAAACGCATGCGCCAGGCCGTCGCCGTTGCGGGGGCGCGGCGGACCGAACTCGATCCGTCCGACCGCCGTCTCCTGCGGGCTTTGCGCGCCGACGTGCGAGCGCCGATCGGCGCGATCGCCAGCGCTTCGGGCATGACCGTTGCCGCTGCCGGGCGGCGCATCGAACGGCTGCGATCATCGGGTGTCATCCGCGGCTACCGGCTCGACCTCGATCCGGCAGCGATGGGATTTCCGCTGCACGCCTTCATCCAGGTCGGGCTGTGCGCACAACATGCCGATGCGATCGGCACGTTCCGCCGCTGGGCCGATCGCAGCGAAGAAGTCACCGACTATTGGATGATGGCCGGCGACGGCGACTTCCTGCTGCGGGTCGCCGTGCGCGATACGGTTCATTTCGGCGACTTCCTGCTGCGCCGCCTGTCGAAACTCGGCTGCGTGCGCTCGGTCAGCAGTTCGCTCGTCCTGTCGAGCGGAAAATCAGGCGCGCTTCCGCCGGTCCTGTAGGATGCGGGCGTGAAACTCGATTCCGAGATCGTCGCCGCCCGCAGCCGCCAGGCCGAGGCGTTCCCGCCCTTCGATTTCGCCGCGTTGCCGCCGGAACAAGCGCGCCGCCGCGGCAACCAGACGGGCCTGTTCCTGGTCGATGGCAAACCCGATTTGCCCGGCATCGAGGAAGTGTCGATCCCAAGTGCGGCGGGCGCGTTGCGCGCGCGGCTCTACCGGCCGGTGCACGGCAGGTCGGGGGCGATCCTCTATCTCCATGGCGGCGGCTGGTTTCACTGCAACATCGACGTGCACGATCGCCTGATGCGTTCCCTGGCGCAGGCGAGCGGCCTCGCCGTGCTCGGCATCGACTACCGGCTGGCACCCGAACATCCCTATCCGGCCGGGCTCGATGACAGTATCGCGGCGTGGCGCTGGCTGAACCAGCATGCGGCCGGTCTCGGTCTCGATCCCGAGCTTCTGCTGGTTGCAGGCGACAGCGCCGGTGCCAATCTTGCCTTGGCGCTGTGCGTCGCCGAACGCGATGCATCGCGCGCGCTGCCGCACGGCGCCGCCTTGTTCTACGGCTGCTACGCGCCGCTCCTGTCGACCGACTCGCACCTTCGCTGCGGTGACGGAACCTACGGGCTCACCACCGAACGCATGCGCTGGTACTGGACGCAGTATGTCGGCGCCGACTTCGAAAACGCCCCGCCCGGCGCGGCCCCGTTGCGTGCCGAACTGCGCGGCCTGCCGCCGATCTATCTCAATCTCGCCGAACTCGATCCGCTCGCCGATGACACACGCCTGCTCGCGGCCGGACTCGCCGCGGCGAACGTGCCGTACGCGTTGCACGCCTGGCCGGGCGCGTCGCACGGCTTTCTGCAATTGACGCGCGACGTCGCGCTCGCACGCCGCGCGATGGACGCGGCCGGCGCGTGGCTGCGCAAGCGCGCGTCTCCCTGATTTCTCTGTTCAATTTCTTTCAGGCGAACGCGAACAACATGCTCGCAAGCGCGCTCGCAGCACCGGCCAGCCGCACCCCGCGTGCGCGCAGCAAAGTCGCAAGCCCCAGCCCCGTCGCATGCAGCGCCGCCGTCGTCAGCAGCAGCCCGGCGAGATACGCGCCGGCATCGCCGGTCCGCTCCAGCCCGTGCGCGGCGCCGTGCAGCCAGGCGAAGCACGCGACCAGCACCGCGACGGCTTCGATCGGCATGCGCATGGCGCTCGCGAGCAGCAGGCCGGGCACCAGCATTGACAGAAGAATGCCGGTCTCGATCGCCGGTGGTGCGAAGCCCGCCAACGCCGGGACGGCGCCGAGCGCGACGGTGCCGACGAAGAGCAGCGGCACCGCGAAGCGCGCCCGGCCGCCTAGCTGACTCGCCCACAAACCGACAAGCAATGCCGCGATCAGATGATCGGCGCCGAGCATCGGATGGACGAGACCGCCGAGCAGCCCCGCTTCATGACCGGGATGGGCGAGCGCAGGGGTCGCGACCAGCAGCAGAAGAAGCGTCAAGGCGGCGCGTTTCATTGCGGCACCAGGCCGGGCAGCGGACGCACTGGCAGGCCGCCGGCGCGAACAAGGAAATTTGCGATGTCGTGCACGCCACGATTCTCCTTGAGGTTGGTGAAGAGGAACGGACGCTCGCCGCGCATGCGTTTGGAGTCGCGATCCATGACGTCGAGCGAGGCGCCGACCAGCGGCGCCAGATCGATCTTGTTGATCACCAGCAAGTCCGAGCGCGTGATGCCGGGACCGCCTTTGCGCGGAATCTTGTCGCCCGCCGACACGTCGATGACATAGATCGTCAAGTCGGCAAGTTCGGGACTGAAGGTGGCGGCGAGATTGTCGCCGCCGCTTTCGATCAGCAGCAATTCGAGCGACGGAAAGCGTCCCACCATCTCATCGACCGCGGCGAGATTGATCGACGCATCTTCGCGGATCGCGGTATGCGGGCAACCGCCGGTCTCGACGCCCATGATCCGCTCCGGCGCGAGCGCGCCCGAGCGCGTCAGGAACTCGGCATCTTCCTTGGTGTAGATGTCGTTGGTGATGGCGGCGATGTCGTAGATGTCGCGCAGCAGCTTGCACAGCCGGTCGGTCAGCGCGGTCTTGCCCGAACCGACCGGACCGCCGATGCCGACGCGCAGAGGCCCGTGGCGGCTCATGAGCGGAACAGCCGCGTGCGCTGGGTTTCATGCCGCATCGACGCCAGTTCGATGCGCGGTGCATTGGTGCCGATCTCGTCGGGATCGGCCTCGAGCGCGCGCGTCGCGGCAAGCTCGATCGTGGGCATCAGCTCTGCCATTGCGATCTGTCCTTGTGTTTGTCCCAACGGCACCAGCCGCACGCCCGCCGACACGAGCGACGAGGCGGTGGCATAGAGCTGCGCCCGAGTTCCGTCTTCGAGCGGAATTGCGTGCGCCGCGCAGGCGAGCGCCAGCGCGACCGGCTGCGCGATGCCCGAACGGCCACGACGTTCGGCGAAATCGTCGAGCGTTGCGTGTGGCCAGGCTGCGCGCACGACGGTCAGCAACGAGCGACCTTGCTGCAGCGATTCCAGCGAGGTCTCGGCGCTGCCGCGAAACGCCGCGGCGAGGTCGGCGACGTCGTCGAGCTGGTCGCCCTCGGCGCGGTACGCGGCGGCGAACAGCACCGCGTCGATCCAGCCGCCGCCGCGCAGCAGCACCGCTTCGACATAAGCGACGAGATCGGCCGCGTCCTTGACCTCGCCGTCTTCGACCGCCTGTTCCAGCCCGTGGCTGTAGGCGAAAGCGCCGGTCGGGCAGTTTGGCGACGTCCACGCGAGCAGGCGAAGATCAGTCATCACGTCGTCCCTGCGCACGCAGAGCCTCCCCCGGACTTGATCCGGGGGACCCAGGCGTCTCCGCCAAGGAACACCGGCCATTCCAGCGCGCATGGCCCTGGATCCCTGCTTTCGCAGGGATGACGGATTGCGTGTATGGCGTTCATGGCTGTCCGTCCTCATGCGCATGCGAATGCCCGTGGCTTTCATAGGCGCCGCCTTCGGGATCGAACGGTGCCGAGACGAGCTGCACATGCGCGCCCAGCCCTTCGAGCATGTGCTGCAGCACGTGGTCCTCGCGAATCCGGATGCGGTCCGGTTTCAGTTCGGCCGGCAGATGCCGGTTGCCGATATGCCAGGCCAGCCGCAGCAAGGTCGCGGGATCGTGCGCGTGGATGTCGAGCAGGCGTTCGGGCGCCGCCGCGACGGCGACGATGCGCCCGTCTTCGAGCTTGATCCCGTCGCCGTCCCGCAGCACCGAGGCGCGCGGCAGGTCGAGCAGGAATTCGGTGCCGCGCTCGCCGACATGGCGCAGACGGCGGCGATGGCGCTGGTCGTGGTCGAGCACGACGCGGTCCGTCGCGTCGGCGGGATCCCAACTTCCGCAGGGCAGGATGTCGGTACTGCTCAGCATCGGAACCTCGCCGTCAGAACAGGAAATAGCGCTGCGCCATCGGCAGCACGGTGGCGGGTTCACAGGTCAGCAGCTCGCCGTCGGCGCGCACCTCGTACGTCTCGGGATCGACCTCGATCCGCGGCAGCGCGTCATTGAGGATCATCGAGCGTTTGGAGATGCCGCCGCGCGTGTCGGCGACCGCGTGCAGGCGACGCTGCAGACCCAGCGTGCGGCCGAGATCGAGCTCGACCGCCGCCTTGCTGGTGAAGAGCAGCGAGGTTTCGTTGCGCGCGCGGCCGTAGCTGCCGAACATCGGGCGCATATGGACCGGCTGCGGCGTCGGGATCGACGCGTTGGGATCGCCCATCGGGGCAGCGGCGATCATGCCGCCTTTGACGATCATGTCGGGCTTCACCGCGAAAAAAGCGGGCGACCAGATCACCAGATCGGCAAGCTTGCCGATCTCGACCGAACCGACCTGGCCAGCAATGCCGTGCGCGATGGCGGGATTGATCGTGTATTTGGCGACGTAGCGGCGGGCGCGGAAATTGTCGGCGCCCTCTTGTCCAAATGGCGCCGCGTCCTCGGGCAGCGCGCCGCGCTGGCGCTTCATCTTGTCGGCGGTCTGCCAGCAGCGGATGACGGTTTCGCCGATGCGGCCCATCGCCTGGCTGTCGCTGCTCATCATCGAGAAGGCGCCGAGATCGTGCAGAATGTCTTCGGCCGCGATGGTCTCTTTGCGGATGCGGCTTTCGGCGAAGGCGACGTCTTCGGGAATGCGCGGGTCCAGGTGATGGCAGACCATCAGCATGTCGAGATGCTCGTCCAGCGTGTTCGCGGTGTAGGGCCGCGTCGGGTTGGTGCTGGACGGCAGCACGTTGATCTCGCCGGCGAGGCGGATGATGTCGGGCGCGTGCCCGCCGCCGGCGCCTTCGGTGTGGAAGGCGTGGATGGTGCGGCCCTTGAAGGCGGCGACGGTGCTTTCGAGAAAGCCGGATTCATTGAGCGTGTCGGTATGCAGCGTGACCTGCACGTCATAGGCGTCGGCCACGGCAAGACAGCAATCGATCGCGGCCGGCGTGGTGCCCCAGTCTTCGTGCAGCTTCAGGCCGCAGGCGCCGCCTTCGACCATCTCGCGCAGCGCGTCGGGACGGCTCGCATTGCCTTTGCCGAAGAAGCCGAGATTGACTGGAAACGCTTCGGCCGCCTGCATCATGCGCGCGAGATGCCACGGTCCCGGCGTGCAGGTGGTGGCGAGCGTGCCGTGCGCGGGTCCGGTGCCGCCGCCGAGCAAGGTGGTGACGCCCGCATGCAGCGCTTCTTCGATCTGTTGCGGGCAGATGAAATGGATGTGGGCGTCGATGCCGCCGGCGGTGACGATCTTGCCTTCGCCCGCGATGATTTCGGTACCCGGCCCGATCGCAATGTCGATGCCGGGCTGGATGTCGGGATTGCCGGCTTTGCCGATGGCCGCGATGCGCCCGTCGCGAATGGCGATGTCGGCTTTGACGATGCCCCAATGGTCGAGGATCACCGCGTTGGTAATCACCGTGTCGGGTGCGCCCTGGGCACGGCTCAACTGGCTTTGCCCCATTCCGTCGCGGATGACCTTGCCGCCGCCGAACTTGACCTCTTCGCCGTAGATCGTGTGGTCGCGCTCGACCCGAATGAACAGCTCGGTGTCGGCGAGACGGATCCGGTCGCCCGTCGTCGGCCCGAACATCTGCGCGTAGGCACGGCGTGTGATGCGCGTGCTCATGTCGAGCCGCGAAAACCGATGATGGTGCGCGTGCCTTGATAGGCGACCAGCTGCACGCTGCGCGTCTGGCCGGGCTCGAACCGCACCGCCGTACCAGCGGCAACGTCGAGCCGCATGCCATGCGCGAGGGTGCGGTCGAAGCGGAGCGCGGGATTGGTCTCGGCAAAATGATAGTGGCTGCCGACCTGCACCGGCCGGTCGCCCGTGTTGGCCACGGTGAGCTCGATTGCAGGCCGCCCGGCATTGAGCTCGATGTCACCGTCGGCGGTGATGATCTCGCCGGGGATCAAATCACTCCCCGCAAAAGCGGGGATCCATTCCAGCACATGCGCAGAAGGCTCCTTATGGGTCCCCGCTTTCGCGGGGAATTAGCGGATCGGCTCATGCACGGTGACGAGCTTGGTGCCGTCGGGAAACGTCGCTTCGACCTGGATCTCGTGGATCATCTCGGCGATGCCCTCCATCACCTGCGCGCGGGTCAGCACGTGCGCGCCTTCCTGCATCAGCTGCGCGACCGTTCTGCCGTCGCGCGCGCCCTCGACGACCATGTCGGTGATCAGCGCGATCGCTTCGGGATGGTTGAGCTTCACGCCGCGTTCGAGGCGGCGCCGCGCCACCTGCGCCGCCATCGCCACCAGCAGCTTGTCTTTCTCGCGGTTGGTCAGGTGCATCGGATCAGCACTGCCACACGCGCGGCACGGAGGCCGCGAATCCCGCCGCGGCACGCAGCGCCGCAACCAGCGTCGCGACGGTCGCCCGCAGCGACGTCGCGTCGTCGGCCAGCACGCGCACCAGCAGCAGCTCGTCCATCACGGTCGCGCCGCCGCCACACGCAATGTCGGTACCGCGCAGCGTTTCGCGCACCAGATCCAGCCGTGCCGGCGCGTCGGCCCCGACATAGAGGATGGTCGCGGCGCCCGCCGCACCTTCATAGGCAAAGCGCAGCTTGCGTTCGGTCGCGTCGAAACGCTGCGCGTCGGCCCAGCGCAACTTGCCGTCGCGCTTCAGGCGCCAGGAATCGAACACCGAGCCGCGCGCGAAGCTTTCGCCCATGGCGCTGCGGCCGAACACCAGGCTTTCGACCGCCAGCAGACGCGCGCCTTCGGCGACGTCGATCTGGGTGCGGCGGCGCAGCCGCGCGCCATCGAACAGGATCGTCTCCTGCATCAGCCACTCTGCCCAACCGCCGCGCTGGACGCTGAGACCGATGTCGATTTCGGCCTCGCCGCCGGCCGAGCGATAAAGCTTTTCCGCCGCCTGCGTGGTGACGGTGGCGGCGGCCCCCGCATCGACTGCGACGTCGATGCGCAGCCGGTCGCCGCCGGTCAGCCCGCCGGTCGTGGTGACCAGCACCGCTTGCGGCGGTTCGTGCGCGGGCGGATGCGGGAACAGCACGCGGCAGGGCGCGCGCTGATAGAGATCGGCCAGCGCGCTGCTCGGCCCGCGCCGCGCAAAGCGCAGGCAGGCGGCCCCGTCGGCTCGCTGGAGCCGGGGCGGGGTGGCGGGAAGATCGCCAAGGAACTCGTGTGGGACCGCGCGCATGGCGCGGTGGCTTCGCAATGCGCGTGCCGCGCGGGCAACGCGCGTCCGCTCAGCCCGGCGCGAACAGATCCTGGATGCGAAGCAGGGCGATCCGCTCGATCTGGACCAGGGCGGTGGCCAGTTCGGCCTCGGGATCGTTGGCCACCCGTTGCTCGAAAGCCGCGAGAATCTGCGCCCGGGTGAGCCCGCGCACCGCGATCACGAAGGGAAAGCCGAAGCGTTCGGTATAGGCCGCGTTGAGGGCCTGGAAGCGGGCGAACTCGTCCGGGCTGCAGCGGTCCAGCCCGGCACTTGCCTGTTCGGCGCGCGATTCCTGGGTCAGCCCGCCCTCGATTGCCAATTTTCCAGCCAAATCCGGATGGGCCCGGACCAGCGCGATCTTGGCCGATCGGTCAGCTTTTGCCAGGACTGCGCAAAGTGCGGCATGGAGCCCGTCCGGGTTGTCCTGTTCGGGACCGATTCCCTGATCCCACGCGGCTTCCGCGATCCAGGGCGAATGTTCGAACACGCTTGCGAAGCGCGCGACGAAGGTGTCACGGTTGAGCGCACTTGGCGTACTCGGCGTTGTTGCAGCTTGTTCAGTCGACATCGCGTGAGGATAGGCGAAGCCCGTCCCACCGCGCATCGGAGAAAGCTTCCGCCGACCGCGACGGAGGACCGCTTGGCCGAGACTGGTTCGAAATTCGCCCCTTTATCCGGACGACTCACGACGCACGTGCTGGATACGGCGCGCGGCTGCCCGGCCGCCGGGCTGCGCGTACGCGTCTATCGCCAGCACGGCGATCACCAACATCTCGTCGCCGATGCGGTCACCGATTCCGACGGCCGCGTCATGCCGTTGCTGCCCGAAATGCCGGCGGGCGAGTACGAGCTGCTCTTCTCGGTCGGCGACTATTTCGCCGGCGCCGGGCTGGGCAGCGAGCCGCGCTTCCTCGATGAAGTCCCGATCCGCTTCGGCACCGCGGGCGCGCAGCATTATCACGTGCCGCTGCTGGTCTCGCCCTACGGCTATTCGACTTATCGCGGCAGTTGAACGTGCCGACCGACTCACGCGACGAGATCCGGTTTGTGCTCGGCGACGAGGTCGTCACGGTGCGCGACGCGGCGCCGACCACGACCATCCTCACCTGGCTGCGCGAGACCGCGCGCCGCACCGGCACCAAGGAAGGTTGCGCCGAAGGGGATTGCGGCGCCTGCACCGTGCTGGTCGGTCGTATCGAAGACGGGCGGCTGGT
>JAQGIE010000255.1 GCA_028291365.1 Rhodospirillales bacterium | reverse complement strand
GATCGCGACCAGCATCTCTATTGCGTCGGTTCGATGGGCGGCGCGTCGGCAATCGGCCTCGGCGTCGCGCTGCATGCCGATCGTCCGGTCGTGGTGCTGGACGGCGACGGCGCCGCGCTGATGAAGCTCGGCAATCTCGCGACGATCGGGGCCGCTGCGCCGGCGCGCTACGTTCATGTGCTGCTCGATAACGGCGTGCACGATTCGACCGGCGGCCAGGCGACCGTCGCGCCCGGCGTGGATTTCGCCGCCGTCGCGCTCGCCTGCGGCTATCGCGCTGCGTTCACCACCGACGACGAAAGCGGATTTGAACGGGCGCTGCGCCGGGCGCTGGCGATGACCGGGCCGGTGCTGCTGCATGCGCGCATGGCGCCGGGATCGATGGCAAAGCTCGGCCGTCCGACCGTGCCGCCCGACGCGGTGGCGCGTCGCTTTCGCGCCTTCGTTGCGCCTCAGGCGAGGGCAGCGTGACGCTGGCGCAGCCGTTCGGTGGTGCGTGCGATCGCTTCGATGGCGCGCTGCATGTCGCCGGCATCGAGGGCGCCGATGCAGCCGACGCGAAAGCTTGGCGCCGCGGTGGTCTTGCCGGGATAGATGCGCACGCCCTCTTCGCCGAGCGTGTCGTAGAAGCGCTCGAATCCGTACCAGGACTCGGATGGCGCGCGCACCGTGACGATGATCGGCGCCTGGATCGCAGCATCGAGCAAGGGCACGTAGCCGAGCCGCTGCAACCCCGCGATCAGGACGGCGCAATTATTTTCATAACGCTTCTGCCGCGCGGCGGGACCGCCTTCGCGGTCGAGCAGGTCGAGCGCCTTGTCGAGCGCCGCGACGACCTGGACCGGCGGCGTGAAGCGCCACTGGCCGTCGCGCTCGAAGCCGCGCCATTGCGCGAAGAGATCGAGCGCGAGACTGGTCGCGTTGCCGTCGCAAGCTTCGAGATGCCCACGTTCGACCAATGCGAAGGCCAGGCCGGGCGCCGATTCGAGTCCCTTGTTGGACGAGGCGACGAGCGTGGTGAACGGAATGTCGGCCAGCGGCATCGAACCGAACGCGCTCATCGCGTCGACCAGCAGGCGCTTGCCGGCGCGCTGCACCGTGGCGGCGATCTCGGCCAGCGGGTTCAACACGCCGCACGTGGTCTCGACATGCACGACGGCGACGTCGGTGATGCTGGCGTCGGCCGCCAGCATGGCCGCGATGGCGGCGGGTTCGAGCGCCGCCTCGTCGCCGATATCGAGCCTGGTGACGCGGCGCCCGTAGCGTTCGGCAATGGTGGCGATGCGGCGCCCATAGGCGCCGTTGATCGCGACCAGCAGGTGCGCGTCGCGCGGCAAGGTGGTTTGCAGCGCAGCTTCGACGCCGAACGTGCCCGATCCCTGCACCGGCACGGCAACATGCGTGTGCGCGTAGCCGTACAGGCCGGCAAGCCGCGCGCGAACCCGTTCGCTCATCGCAACGAATTGTTCGTCGCGCGAACCCCAGTCTCGATTCATCGCCGCCCGAACCTCGTCGGCGGTGGTCAGCGGTCCCGGCGTCAGCAGCAGCGTGCGCATGCCGGAAGTGGTACGAGGAAGACCGGCGCTGTGCGAGAGGTCTCGCGCGCCCTATCTGAGTTAAAGGCGACATGAAGTTCGGAACGATATTCAGCGCCATCAGCGGCGTCGCCGGCGCGGCGGTCGCGGTCTGGCTGCTGCAGGAATATGGCGTCGACCGCGTCTTCGCCGCGATCCTCGGGTCGGGCTGGGGTTTCCTGTGGGTGGTCCTGTTCCATTGTTTTGAGGTGATGCTCTCCGCCGCGGCGTGGCACGCGCTGGCCGAGGGCGCGCCCGACCGGCCCAGCTTCAAGCGCTTCGTGGTGATCCGCTGGATCCGGGAGGCGGTGAACAATCTGCTGCCGGTGGCGCAGATCGGCGGTGAAGTGGTTGCTGCGCGCCTGCTGCGGCGCGAAGGCGCCAGCCTGCCGCGCGCGGTGGCGTGGCCCACCGCCGACCTCACGGTCGAGATGCTGACGCAGATCGCCTTCACCCTGCTGGGCCTGTACCTGCTGTGGCTGGGCGGCGAAAGCGACGAGCTGCTGCATTCGATCGCCGCCGGCCTGGTCGGCGCCACCGTCATCGCGCTCGCCGTGTTCGGTGCGCAGCTCGCCGGCGTGGCGCGCGCGCTCGAACGCGGGCTGGTCAAGTTCGGCGAGAAATTCGGTCTCGCCGGTCTCGGCAAGATCGAGGGGCTGCATGACGCGTTGGCCTCGGTCTATCGCTCGAAGCGCCGCGTGCTGCGCGCATGCTTCTGGCATTTCAGCTGCTGGATCGCGGGCGGCATCGGCATCTGGTTGATGCTGTGGTCGATCGACGTGCATGTGTCGCTGCGGGCCGCCCTGGTGATCGAAGCGCTGGGTCAGGCCATCCGTGCGCTGGGCTTTGCAGTGCCGGGTGCGCTCGGCGTGCAGGAAGGCGCGCTGATCCTGGTGTCGGGCTTGTTCGGCGTTCCGCCTGACATGGCGCTGGCGCTGTCGATCGTGCGGCGCCTGCGCGAAGTCGTGCACGGCGTGCCGGCGCTGCTGCTGTGGCAGCGCGTCGAAAGCCGTGCCGATCGTGACGCCACGCTGGTACCGGAGGCCGCGGAATGAGGGGCCAGAGCTGGACGCACAAGCTTGCGACGCCGCTGGTGCGGCCGCTTCTTTCGATCGGTGCGACGCCAAATCACGTCACGACGGTCCGCCTCATCACCGCGCTGGCCGCATGCGCGTTCTTTGCGCTGGGCACGCGCGAAGGGGAGATCTGGGGCGGCGTCTGGTGGGTGATCTCCGCCTTTTGCGACCGTCTCGACGGTCAGGTCGCCCGCATCGGCAAGCTGCAGAGCGAGTTCGGTCATCGCTATGACTACATGGTCGACAATTTCACGACCTCGCTGTTCTTCGTCGCGATCGGGTTCGGGCTGCGCCACACCTTCCTGGGTGACTGGTCGATTCCGCTCGGCGTGCTGACCGGCGGATCGCTGCTGCTCTGCAACTGGTACTCCGAAATCCTCGAACGCAACGGCCCGCCCGAGACGCGCGCCTATCCGGGCATCTGGGGGTTCGACCTCGACGACGCGCTGTATCTGTTCGGGCCGATCGCCTGGCTCGGCATTCTGGCGCCGATCCTGGTCGCCGCCTCAATCTGCGCCCCGATCATCACCGTGATCACCGGCGTGCGCGTGCTGAAGCTCAAGCGCGAACAGCGCGAAGCGACGGCATAATTCCCCGCCAACGCGGCGGAGTTATGCGCGGCGCGACCGCAGGAACTGGAAGAACTCGACGCCTTCGCGCAGCCGCCGCTTCATCACGCTCCAGTCGCGGACCATGGTGCCGGTGATTTCGGCAATCTTCGAAGCGCGAAAGTAGAAGCGCTTGTAGAAGGTCTCGACCGAGGCATGGATCTCGGTGTGCGAGAGATGCGGATAGGAGAGCGGCTCGAGCTGCTGGCCGTGCTCGTCGAGCAGCTCGGCCCTGTCGGGGTCAAGCCAGCCGTTTTCGACCGCCTGCTTGTAGAGAAACGTGCCCGGGTAGGGTGCCGCCAGCGACACCTGGATCGTGGTCGGATCAATATCCTTGGCGAAATTGATCGTCTGCTCGATCGTCTCGGTGGTTTCACCCGGCAGTCCCAGGATGAAGGTGCCGTGGATCAGGATGCCGAGCGTCTTGCAGTCGCGCGTGAACGTCTTTGCGACCTCGATCAGCATGCCTTTCTTGATGTTGTGCAGGATCTGCTGGTTGCCGCTCTCATAGCCGACCAGCAGCAAGCGCAGCCCGTTCTCCTTCAGCACTTTGAGCGTTTCGTACGGCACGTTCGCCTTGGCGTTGCACGACCAGGTGACGCCCAGTTTTCCGAGTTCGCGCGCGATCGCTTCGGCGCGCGGAAGATCGTCGGTGAACGTGTCGTCGTCGAAGAACAGCTCCTGCACCTGCGGCATGGTGCGGAGCACGTATTTCACTTCCTCAATGACATGCGCGACCGAGCGGACGCGATATTTGTGGCCCCCCACCGTCTGCGGCCACAGGCAGAAGGTGCAGCGGCTTTTGCAGCCGCGGCCGGTATAGAAGCTGACATACGGGTGCTTGAGATACCCGATGAAGTAATCCTCGATGCGCAGATCGCGGTGATAGACCTCGCTGACGAACGGCAGCGAATCCATGTCGTGCAAGATGGGGCGCTCGTCGTTGTGCACGATGACGCCGGCTTCGTTGCGATACGAAATGCCGACCACATCGGCGAAGGCGCGGCCGTCGGCGATTTCCTTGATCGCGAAGTCGAACTCGTTGCGGCCGACGAAATCGACCATTGGCGCCGCTTTGAGCGAGCCGTCAGGATCGACCGCGACCTTGGCGCCGACCAGGCCGATTTTGAGCGAGGGGTTGGCCTCTTTGAGGGTCGCGGCGACGCGCGCGTCCTTGGAAAAAGACGGGCTCGACGTGTGCAGCACCGCGAGATCGAAGTCGCGCGCCTGCGCAGTGACGTCGGCAAGCGTGATGCGCGCGGGCGGCGCGTCGATCAGTTTCGAATTCGGAATCAGCGCCGCCGGCTGCGCCAGCCAGGTCGGAAACCAGAAACTCTTGATCTCGCGCTTGGCCTGGTATCGCGCACCGGCGCCGCCATCGAAGCCGTCAAAAGTCGGTGCCTGCAGAAACAAGGTTCGCACGGTGGGTCCCCGTTAAATTCGCGGGCACCCTACCGTTACATTTCCATGGCGCCAACTTACATCGCGCCTCAGCGTGGGGCGGTGGACGACCCTGTGCCCGAGGCGGCCGGCGCCAGGTGATCCATGATCGCGAAGCCGCCCTGGGAAAGCCGGTACCAACCGCTTTCGCCATTGCCGTTCAGCACCTCGACCCGCTGGCCCGGTTTCAGCGATCCGATCGCGGCGGAACTCGTGCTCGGCTCGGCATGCACCGTCACCCCGCTGGTCGCGACCATGGCGCGCGGCGCCAGCCGGTCGACCGGCGGGGTCGCGCCGGGGCTGCCGGGCGGCAGGGTCTGGGCCAAAACCGGCGAAGCCGCCGTTACTGTGAAGGCCAGCAGGAACGCTGTGATCCGTCGCATCGTTGGTTCTCCTTGAATCAACTGCAGAACCAGCCCTCCCGGGTCCGGGTTCCGCCAAGAACGGATGCCGATTTTGTCGAAGCAAGGTACGGCGGTTCTGCTGGTCGATGACGACAGTCTGGTGCGCGAGACCTGTGTCGCGCTGCTGCGCGAGCTGGGCTGCACCGTGTTTTCCACCTGGTCGGGCGAAGAGGCGCTGGGCCTGATCCAGCGCCATGCCAGCATCGAGACGCTGATCTCGGACCTGCTGATTCCGGGCATCGACGGCTTGCAGCTGGTCGCCGCGGCGCGCCAGATCCGCCCCACCCTGCGTTGCTTTTTGATGTCGGGTCACGCCACCGGCGTCACCGATCCCGACGTGCAGTTCGTTCCCAAGCCGCTCGGCCGCGCCAAGCTCGCGATGATGGTGATGCGCGCGCCCGCTGCACCCGCGGCCACTGCCGAGTGAACGCGCCGGATTGAACGGCATAAGCCTGTCGTTCGAAGCGGTTTGCGATCGGCGAACCGCAAGCCGCGTCGCGGGTTGGTTTCCAAACCACTCCCGACAAAGGCAGTCCCATGCGCGCAGCTTGTTGGCACGGCAAGGAAGACATTCGCGTCGATACCGTCCCCGATCCCGCAATTCTCGACGGGCGCGACGCCATCGTGCGCATCACCTCGACCTGCATCTGCGGGTCCGACCTGCATCTCTATGACGGCTACGTTCCGACCATGGAGAGCGGCGACATTCTCGGCCACGAATTCATGGGCGAGGTGGTGGAAGTCGGACGCGACAACAAGAAGCTGAAAGTCGGCGACCGCGTGATCGTGCCGTTCACGATCTGCTGCGGCGAATGTTTCTACTGCAAGAAAGGTTTGTGGTCGGTGTGCGAGCGGAGCAATCGCAACGCCGGGCTGGCGCGCAAGATGTTCGGCCAGACGACGGCGGGCCTGTTCGGTTACTCGCACCTGACCGGCGGCTATGCCGGGGGCCAGGCGCAGTTTGCGCGCGTTCCCTACGCCGACGTCGCGCCGATCAAGATTCCCGACGGCCTGGCCGATGAACAGGTCGTCTTTCTCACCGACATTTTCCCGACCGGCTATTTCGGCGCCGACATCGCCGGAATCGAACCCGGCGACACGGTCGCAGTGTGGGGTTGCGGACCGGTGGCGCAGTTCGCCATCCGCAGCGCCTTCATGCTGGGGGCTGGCCGCGTCGTCGCCATCGACGAGGTGCCCGAGCGTCTGAAGATGGCGCGTGAAGGCGGCGCCGAGACGATCGATTTCGCCCAGGAGGACGTCTACGACCGGCTGCAATCGGTGACCAACGGGCGCGGTCCCGATCGTTGCATCGATGCGGTCGGGGCCGAAGCCGCGGGCCATGGCGGCCTCGACGCGGTCGCCGATCGCGCCAAAGCGTTCGTCGGACTCACCACCGATCGCGCCCACGTGCTGCGCCAGGCGATCATGAATTGCCGGCCCGGCGGCACGGTTTCGATCATCGGCGTCTATGTCGGCTTCCCTGACAAGATTCCGTTCGGTGCCGCGATGAACAAAGGCCTTACCTTCCGCATGGGCCAGGCGCACGTGCCGGCCTATCACGAAAAACTGTTGGCCAAGATCCAGAACGGCGAGATCGATCCGAGCTTCGTCATCACGCATGTGCGACCGCTCGAGAGCGCGCCGGAAATGTATCGCACCTTCCGCGACAAGAAGGACGGCTGCATCAAAGTCGTCCTCAAGCCTTGAGGCCCGCACCATGACTCTGAGCGACAGCATCACGACGACGTCGAATCGTTCCTGGGCACGCAATCCGGGACGGCTGCGCGCGGAGCCGCGTCCCGGCGCGAAATTCGGAACCTGGGAGCGCTACAATCCGCTGATCGACGGCAAGCTCGCGGGCGGCGGCGAGATCGCGATCCCGGCCGAGACCATTGCGTACGGCTTGGGCTGGTTCAGCATCGCGCTCGGCCTTGCCGAAACGCTGATGCCGTACGCGGTGGCGCGCTTCATCGGCGTGCGCCCGCGACCGGCGCTGATATGGAGCTGCGGCGTGCGCGAACTCGCGGCCGGCATCGGCATTCTCGCCAACCGCGACAAGGAGCGGACGCCATATGTGTGGGCGCGCGTCGGCGGCGACGGGATCGACATCGCGCTGCTGACCCGTTCGCTGGCGTCGCCCTACAACGCGCGCGGCCGGGTCGCGCTGGCGTTGGTCGCCGTGCTGGGCGTGACCGCGCTCGACGTCATCACGGCGCGGCAGCTGTCGAAACGCCGTTAGCTGATCGGCACGCCGTGTTTCGGGTCGTCGGCCGCCTGCATCCCCAGGTGACGGCCGAGCGCCTTCAGATCGCCGACATAGGCGGCGCGCAGCGAGCGATAGCGCGCGACATCGCCTTGTTCGGCGAGCGCCCAACCGGCTGCGCGAAGCGTTTCGCGCGCGTCGATCGCGTCGCCGATTCGGTCGTCCGCTGCGCCACGCACCTGCAGCGTGTGCGCAATGCCGCGAACCGCTTCGGCGCCGGTCGCGTGGAGAAGCCCGGCTGCGCCGCGGGCCTCGCTGGGCGCGCCGAAGGCGATCAGCAACGACGCCACATCGAGCACGGCACCCGTAACCGCGACCCAATCCGATACGTCCCGCGCTGAACGGCAATAAGCGAGGATCGGATAGGTCCGGTGCGAGTTGGCGATTTCGGCCAGCCACACTTCCCAGCTGCGCAGTTCTTCTGCCAGCAGCGCGCCGCGCTGATCGGTGGCATAGGTTGCGAGCAGCCGCGCCGCCGAGGCCGGCGATCCCATATGCGCGCGGGCCAGGGTCAGCATCGCGTCGCGCTGCTGCAGCGCTTCGACCAGGGACAGAAGAAACGTGACCAGCAGCGTGACGAGACCGAGCCCGGCCAGGCCGGCGATCGAGACCACCCATCGCGCGCTGCCCGTCGCCTGGTTGGGTGCGACACCCAACGTCAGCATCGCGGAGGCGGCTTCGTAAATCGCATCCGACAAGTTCGCGAGCGGCGGTGCGAAGGATTCGCGCCCGGCCCAGAGCAGCAGCCCGAACGCGACCGCGAGCAGCCCGGTCCAGATCAACAATTCCACGATCAGCAGCAGGCCGGGATAGGCGCCGAGAAATCCGTCGCGCAGAAAACGCGGCAGGCGCTGCGCCAGCCACCGCCAGGCCGGCCAGGTGAGGCCGCCCACCGCCGGACCGAGCCGAAGAAACCGGTTCGAGGGACGCGGCAGGACGACCGAGCGGAACACGTCCGACAGGACCGTCAACGCCAGCAGCACGCCGCCAATCAACTCCAGGGCCCGCACCCGTCCTCCGCTTCAATTCCTACAGGAGCGGCGAAATGTACGGTTGGGTTCCGCCTATTCGGGCGCGATCAGGGTCGGCGTGCCTTGCCGCGGGCCACCACCGCGCGGCCCGCTTCGGTCAGAAACCACTGTTTGCCGGCATGTTCGTCCGGGAAATGCCCGTCGCGAAATTCGCACCAGCCACGCCGTTCGCAGGCGCGCATGGTGGCGAGGCTGACGTCACCGTCGCGTGCCAGGCCCAGGGGATTTTCGGACAGGACGGTCAACCAGCGACGCTGGGGAGCGGTTGGACGCAGCACGCTGAGCTCTGTTTCCTCGGACGTCGCCATGGCCCGAGAAACGCCCCGCAGCGCGGTCTGTCGCGTCTGTTACGCGAATAGGCCGCGATTTACCTCCACCTGCGCGTCCGCACTGCGGAACGGCGAACTGGCGGTGAATGCGATGTCTGAGTAACCCTTGTCGCTGACGCCCAGCGAATCGAATCGGATGAAGCCCCGCAGCTCGCAGTCTCGCCCGTCCGCGACCAGTTTCGACAGCCGCCCGCTGCCGCGCTGGGCCCGGCGCATTGCCATTCTCGCGCTCGTCGGCGTGCCGCTCCTGATCATCGGCGCCAGCCTGCTGAAGGTCGGCGCCAGCGATATCGACGAGGCACGTGAAGCCGTCTTCCTCAACGCCGAGAGCCAACTCGCCGAATTCGAAACCGGTAGCGGGGCGTCGCCCGACGATCCCAAGCTGCGCAAGGTCGCGGCGGCGATCGCCAGCGACCGTCCGTCCAATCCGCTGATGGCGCTGGTCTCATGGACCCGCTCGATCACCAGCAAGCCCGACCCGTGCGACGAGCCGGCGTTGCGCAAACAATTGCTCCGTGAACGCATCGCGCTGGTTGAATTGGAATCGACGGCGCGGTCCCCGATCCCGCGCGCCAACGCGGAGACCGTGCTCGAGCGGCTCGACGGCAACTTCGAATCGCGACGCTACATGGTCTTCGTCGAACGCTGCGGCCTGCCGGTGGAGAAATGGCAGCCACGCCTGATCTCGGCGCGGCTGGAAGAACGCGCCCTCACCTTGCGCGGTCGCATCGCGCAAGAACTCGGCCCGCAATTCGAAGTGCAGGCACGGACCAAGCGCCGCTCGCGATAACTCACGCGGCCTCGGTTGTCGCGTTCGTTTACCGATCGCTCTTGTAGCGTTGCTGTTTCCACGGGTCGCCATAGGCGTGATAGCCGCGCGATTCCCAAAAGCCCGGCGTGTCGCGATCGGTGAACCAGATCTGCCGCAGCCACTTGGCGCTCTTCCAGAAATAAAGATGCGGCACCACCAGCCGCACCGGTCCGCCATGCTCGCGCGTCAGGGGCACGCCGTCCCAATGCGTCGCCAGCAGCACGTCGGGATGCTGCAGATCGGCCAGCGGCAGGTTCGTCGTGTAGCTGTCGAAGCTTTTCAGGATGACGAATTTGGCTTCCGGCTTGGCTTGCGCGGCTTCGATCACGCGCGACATCAGCACACCGCGCCACTTGTTGTCGTAGCGCGACCAGGCGGTGACGCAGTGAATGTCACTGGTGCTGTCGGTCTGGGTTTCGCGCTGCAGATCGGCCCAGCTCCATTGGAACGGGCGTTTGACCGCGCCGCCGATCGTCAGCGTCCAGTCTTCGGCCTTCAAATTCGGCTGCGTGCCGAGATCCAGCACCGGCCAGTCACGCACCAGCCGTGGCCAGGCGGCAGCCGATCGCGCGCGCCTTCGCCCGGCTGGGGCACCAGCAGCCGCCCGTCGCGCGCCCAGTTCTCCTTGGCGCGGATCAGCTTGTCGCGATCGACCATCAGTCGCCGCTGCCGTCCGATGCGGCGACGTGATGGCGGATGACTTCATTGATGATGAAGTTGAGCAGCTTCTCGGCGAAGTCGGGATCGAGGTGCGAGCTCTCGGCCAGCGAGCGCAGCCGCTGGATCTGCTCGCGCTCGCGGCCGGCATCGGCGGGCGGCAGGCCGATCCTGGCCTTCAACTGGCCGACCTGCTGCGTCACCTTGAAACGCTCGGCGAGAATGTGAATCAGCGCCGCGTCCAGATTGTCGATGCTCCGCCGGTATTGCTGGAGCTGGCTGGGAACGGGCTCGGTCATGACGGCTCGATCTTGGTGCGGACCTGGTTCGCCGGCATTTAGCTAGTTCGGCAGCCTCGCGTCCATGTCGTCGAGCATCAGCAGCGCGCGCAGAATGTCTTCATACAGCGCCACCTGATCGAATCGGCCGGCGGCGCGGGCGGCGTCGGACAGAGTCGCGACTTCACCCGCCGCGGCTTCGCCGTGGCGAACATCGAGTTGCATTGCCAGCATCCAGGCGCGCCGCGTCGTCATGAGAGCCCATCTGGTGCGTCAGCTGAGGGCTGACAGTGCGGTCGTGGAAAGATCACAGCTGGATCACGCGAGGGCGGCCCGTAGGGCAAAAAAGTGAAAAGTGGCGCCCGCGACGACGAAAAGATGCCACACCGCATGATGGAACGGCACCCGTCGCGCCGCATAGGCGACGACACCGCTCGTATAAGCGATGCAGCCGGCAGCCAACAGAACCGCGCTGTCATACGGCAGCGCGGCCAGCACCGCATCGCCGTACAAGAAGACCGGGATCCATCCCATCGCGAGAAACAGCGACGCGCTGTATTGTTCGAGCCACGGCTCGCAGCCGCGCTTCAGACAGACGCACTGTTCGACCGCAACCACGATCGCGGCCGTCCACAAGCATGCCAGCAGCGGCGGCAGCTGGTTCGCCGGCAGCGACACGGCGGCGAATGCGGTCCAGCTGCCCGCAATCAAGATGCCGATCGCCGCATGATCAAAGGCGAGGAAGATGCGCTTCTTGCGTTCGCACACGCTGGCGTGATGCGCGGTCGAGGCGCCCATCGTGATCAGCGCTGCGATACAGAATGCGATGCAGCTTGCGATCGTCGCGCCCGATGCGCGCATCGGCGGAAGCAGAACCAGCGAAAGGGCGGCCAACAACGACAGGGTGGCGCCGACAAAGTGGATCAGCGCGCTGGCGCGCTCTTCACGTTCGGTCGGGTTTCGCTGCGTGTTTTGTGCACGAGCACTCGCCTGCGCGATATCGGTACGAAAGGTCGCCTGCGCGACCGCATGCGCCTGCAGCCGCGCTTGCAGCTGCGCTTGCAGCTTCGCGGGCGCGCGAACGCGTCCTTCTAGCGGCGCGTGCGTCGCCATCCGGTACGATCGAGTACGTCGCGCACGATGCGCGAATAGTTGGTGCGCTGCTCGTCGGTCATCGTGAATGCGTCACCCTCCGCCAGCGCGCGATCCCGGATCTTGTCCAAAAAGCGCAGCTCGCCGGGATTGGCGCGACGTTCCGCGCCGGCTTCTGCCAGGCGCTCGCGTTCGCGCAGCACGACGCTGCGATCGGTCTGGGTGCCGAGATCCGACATATCCACTCCTGTTTCGTACAACACGTATCTAGGGCAAAGGCTCCCTGAAACGAATCATACGCCCGCCCATACCCGTGGGGCATACCAACCTGCGGATCATGCATGATCTTGTTATGAGATCGCAGAACCTTGCAGCGTCCGGACCACGTGCCGTCAGGCAGGGGCAAATCCCGCCAACCAAGAACGGCGCATGGGAAGCTAACGGAGCGACGAACATGTCCCGGACCGTCACGCCTGGATTGATCCCGGCGAAGCGCGCGCTTGCTTTTTGTCTGGTCAGCGCGTTTGCGCTGTCGGTGGAGGCTCAGGCCCAGGTCGCGGCCCCGACCACGGCGGAAGAAGTCGTCGTCACCGGCTCGCGCATCGCGCGTCGTGACGCGCTTTCGGTCGGTCCGCTGCAGACGCTGACCCAGGAAGACATCAAGAATTCGGCGCCCGCCTCGGTCGGACAGCTGCTGCAGGAGCTGCCCGCGACCGGCGTCAGCCTCAATTCGAACGGCACCCAGGGCACCGCCTTCGGCATCAGTTCGGTCAATCTGCGCTATCTCGGCAGCGCCGAAGGCAGCGGCAATCGCACCCTGGTGCTGGTCGACGGGCATCGCTGGGTCAATGGCACCGGTGGCCGCGGCTTCCGTGATTTCGTCGATCTGAACACCATCCCGCTCGGCCTGGTCGATCGTGTCGAAGTGCTGAAAGACGGCGCCTCGTCGATCTACGGCGCCGACGCGATCGCCGGCGTCGTCAACATCGTGCTCAAGAAGATGGTCGAAGGTGTCGAGGTGAAGGCGCAGGCCGGCATCACCTCGGAAAGTGACGGGCGCGAACTGATCGGCGACCTGACATTCGGCCACAAATGGGGCCGTGTCGGCGCGATGCTGTCGTTCGAAGCGGTCGACATGCAGCCGATCCTGACCAAGGACCGCGACATCACGGTGCGTGCCTACGCGCCGGTGACGGCGCCGCCGAACAGTCCGCGCGGTCTCTATCTTCTGCCCGGCGTGTCGACCTCGAACCTGACGCGCATTCCCGGCGCGGCGGGCAACGCAGCCTCCGACTTCCGTCCCGCCTCATTGCCGGCTGACGATTTCAACACGCTGGCGCAAGGCCAGGACGCGACCGGACCGTCCAAGCGCTACACCGCGTTCGGCCGTGTCACCTACGACATCACCGACACGGTCACGGCCCGCGCCGAAGTGCTCTACAACAAGCGCAAGTCGGACCAGCTGTTCTCGCCGTTCCTGCTCGATGTGCGTGGGTCGAACGGTTTCTCGATCCCCGCCGACCAGCCGTTCAATCCGTTCGGCCGTGCGTTGACCGGTTCGACCCTCCGCATCCAGCGCGTCTTGAACGACGTCGGTGATCGCGACAACGTGCAGGACATCGACACGGTCCGCTTCGCCGGCGGGCTCGACGGGTCGTTCAATCTGCTGGGCCGCAGCTGGAAGTGGGACGCGCAAGCCAGCTATGGTCGCGCCGACGCCAGCTTCCGTTCGATCAACCAGATCGACTACGACAAGCTCGCACTCGCCACCGGCCCCAATGCGCGCTGCGTTGCCAATGGCTGCGTGCCGATCAATATCTTCGGCACCATCACGCCGGCGATGGCGAACTATATCCGCTACAACGCGCGCGACGAGAACGGCACCGCCTCGTTCGACGTCACGGCCAATATTTCGACCAGCCTGTTCGAGTTGCCGGCCGGTGCGCTCGGCCTCGCAACCGGCGTCGAGTATCGCCGCGAAAGCGCCTACGACCATCCCGACCTGGTCGTGAATGCGGCGCCGCAATTCGTCACCGGCCTGTCGCGCACCTCGAGCGCGGCGCGCGATGCGACCAGCGGTGCCTATTCGCTGAAAGAAGCCTATCTCGAACTCAACGCGCCGCTTCTGACCGATCTTCCGTTCGCCAAAAAGCTCGAACTGTCGGGCGCGGTTCGCTACTCGGAGTACGACACGTTCGGGTCCAAGGCGACGACCAAGGTCGGCGTCGCGTATCGCCC
>JAQGIE010000249.1 GCA_028291365.1 Rhodospirillales bacterium | reverse complement strand
CGCTCTTCGGTGGTGAGCTGGCGCGGCGCAGCGGCGCGCTTCGGCGGCGCTGCCGGTGCGGGAGCGGCGGCTGCGGTTTCGGGCGTCGGCGCCGCAATGTCGGCGGCGGCCGGCTCGGGCGCGGCTTCTTTCAGCGGCGGGGCGTCGGCGACGCGCTTGCGCTTCACCTCCACCGCCACGGTCTTCGACCGGCCGTGCGAAAAGCTCTGCCGCACCTGGCCCTGCTCGGGACCACGCTTCAGCTCCAGCTTGCCGCGTCCCGACAGGCTGAGAACCTTCTTCGGTTCCGACGTGTCTTTGTTCTCGTTCTCGCTCATGCCCGTTCCTCGTGCGGGGCATCGAGCCCCGCCAACCTCGTCGCCGCTGCGACGATCCGATCGGCGAGCCGACCAGACCTGACGACAGCATGCACCACAACGCCCTCGCGCCCCAGCGCGCGGGCTAAAGTCGCTCCGTCCAACGACGCGACCACGGTCGCACCCGGCGCTTTCGCGCGCAGGCGGGCCCGTTCGGTCTTGCTGCCGTCGACGGCCTCGAGCAGCACCGCGATGGTCGGGCCGCGCGACAGCGCTTCCTCGACCTTGTCGCGGCCTGCCGTCAATTCGCCGGCACGTCGCGCCAGACCCAGCAAATCCACCAGTTGACGAACCAGCAATGTCCGGACCTGTCCGGCCAGATCGGCCGGCACGGTCACGGGTTGCCTGGTGGAACGCGCGAACGCGTTCTTTTTCGTCGCCAGCGCCAACGCAGTCGGGTCCGCCGTGATCCAGACGCCTCGGCCGGGCAAACGCTCGGCCACGTCCGGGGTCGCGGTGCCGTCCGGCCCCACGACAAAGCGGATCATCCGTTCTTTCGCCTGCACGACTCCCGTCGCAGCGCAGCGACGGGTCGGGCCCGTCTCTTCGGCGTCGAGATCATCATCATCGCTCATCGCGATTTTTTGGGCGAAAGCCAGACTCACGCGGGCGTTGCTTCCTCGTTCTCAAACCAATGCGCACGCGCGGCCATGATGGCCGTGTTGGCGTGCTCCAGATCCATCGCGCCGTCGCCGACGATCTCGATCAGCTCGTCCGCGGCGAGATCGCCGAGGTCGTCCAGGGTTTTCACCCCGGCCTTGCCCAGCTTCACCAGCATCTCGGGCGTGAAGCCGTCGACCGCCGCGATCGTGTCTTCGACGCCAAGCGTGCGGCGTTCTTCTTCGAACGCGGCATCGCGCGCCTCGAGGAAGGTGATCGCGCGGTTGCGCAGCTCGGCCGCGACGTCTTCGTCGAAGCCTTCGATGCGCGCCAGCTCGTCAACGTCGGTCGAGGCGATTTCCTCGACATTGGCGAAGCCTTCGGTGATCAGCAGATGCGCGATCACGTCGTCGACTTCGAGCGCTGCGATGAACAGCACCGAACGGGTGCGGAATTCTTCCTGACGGCGTTCCGATTCCTCGGCCTCGGTCAGAATGTCGATGTCCCAGCCGGTCAGCATCGAGGCCAGGCGCACATTCTGGCCGCGACGGCCGATCGCCAGCGAAAGCTGGTCGTCGGGCACCACGACTTCAATACGGTTGCCGGCCTCGTCGAGCACGACCTTGGACACTTCGGCCGGGGCCAGCGCGTTGACGACGAACGTTGCCGGGTCGTTCGACCACGGAATGATGTCGATCTTCTCGCCCTGGAGTTCGCCGACGACGGCCTGGACGCGGCTGCCGCGCATACCGACGCAGGCGCCGACCGGATCGATCGAGCTGTCCTTGCTGATCACCGCGATCTTGGCGCGGCTGCCGGGATCACGCGCCACCGCCTTGATGGTGATGATGGAGTCATAGATTTCCGGCACCTCCTGTTTGAACAGGGCGGCCATGAACTGCGGATGCGTGCGCGACAGGAAGATCTGCGGACCGCGCGGCTCTTCGCGCACGTCGTAGATGTAGGCGCGGACGCGGTCGCCGTTCTTGAAATGCTCGCGCGGCAGGCTCTCGTCGCGGCGGAGCACGGCTTCGGCCCGGCCCATATCGACCGTGACGTTGCCGTACTCGACGCGCTTGACGATGCCGTTGACGATTTCGCCGACGCGATCCTTGTACTCGCGGAACTGACGCTGGCGTTCGGCTTCGCGCACCTTCTGCACGATGACCTGCTTGGCGGTCTGCGCGGCGATGCGGCCGAACTCGATCGGCGGCAGGTCTTCGATCACGAACTCGCCGACCGCATGGTCGGGCCATTCCTTCACCGGCAACTGGGTGACGTCGTTTTCGACCTCGGCCACCACTTCGCGGTAGCGCTTGAGGTGAATGTCGCCGCTCTTGCGGTCGATCACCGCACGAATGTCGTGCTCATGCCCGTATTTGGCGCGGCCGGCCTTTTGAATGGCCTGTTCCATCGCCTCGAGCACTTCTTCGCGATCGATCGACTTTTCGCGGGCTACCGCGTCCGCGACCTGAAGCAATTCCATGTTCGTCTCTCTTCTCTCGTCTCTTCAGCCCCGTCCGCCGGCCGCTTCGATAAGCGCGTCCGTGAGGACGAGTTTTGCAGACGCGATTTCAGCCAGCGTGAAACTGACCTTCGCATCCACCAGCGCGACCATGACCCGGTCGCCGTCAATTCCTTCGAGCTTGCCGGTGAAGCGCTTGCGCCCTTCGACCGGCTTTTCCAGCTCGATCCGTACTTCGTGCCCGGCCCAACGCGCGTAATCCTTCGCACGAACGAGCGGACGGTCGATTCCCGGCGACGACACTTCGAGCGCGTACTCGCCGGAGATCGCATCGATCTCGTCGAGCACGGGATCGATCGCACGCGACACGCGCGCGCAATCGTCGACAATCATCGCCGTGCCATCCAGACGATCGGCCATCACTTGCAGCGTCGGGCGGCGCGAGCCGCCGATCAGCTTCAAGCGAACGATCTCGTACCCCAGCTCCGCCACGATCGGCGTCAGCCGTTCCTCGAGCGCGTTCAGATCCAATGCCGTCTCCCAAGCCCCGGCCGGCCCACCGGCGTAGGCTGCCAGTAGGAAGTCGACCATCGACGATGCAGGAATGGCCGGGAATATAGACGCCAGCGCGTCCAACGCAAGCTACGAGATCGCGAAGCTGATCAGACGCAACGTCTAAAGCCGGCGGTAGGCCGCATATCGGGCCGGGTGTCCGGCCAAGTTCTTGCGTTCATAGCGGGTTCCGATCGCCTCGGCCTCGACCGGACCGCCCGCGAAAGCGGCATGCGCATCGGCCCGCGCCAGCATCCAGCCCATCAGTGCGGGATGATCCGACGCGAACCGAAGCTCACCGCCGGGCCGCAGCACGCGCGCGAAAACATCCAGCATCTCGGTCTGCAGAAAGCGGCGCTTTTCGTGCCGGCGCTTGGGCCAAGGATCCGGAAACAAAAGATAGATTCGCCCCAGGCTGCGGTCGGGCAGCGCATCGAGCAGCAGCCGCGCATCCTCGGGCCAGATGCGCACATTGCTCAGCCGGTCGCGGTCGATCGCCTGCAGCAGCATCGACACGCCGTTGAGAAACGGTTCGGCGCCGAAAAAGCCGACATCGCGGTGCGCGGCGGCGCGGGCGGCGAGATGCTCGCCGCCGCCGAACCCGATTTCCAATTCCCAACTGTCAAAGCCCGCGAGATCCGGCGGCACGCTGGCGCGCACGCGCGGCAGCAGGTCGGCGAGCAGATCGTGCGCGATTGCCGGCAGCTTGCGCGCCTGCCGGCGTCCGTAGAATACCGCCCGGCGCTGCGTGGTCGTGTCGTTCACCGCCAGGACGCCAAGTTCGCCAAGGACGCCAAGACAAATCTCCTGC
This sequence comes from Rhodospirillales bacterium, assembly GCA_028291365.1. Taxonomy (GTDB): domain Bacteria; phylum Pseudomonadota; class Alphaproteobacteria; order BOG-932; family Roseiterribacteraceae; genus Roseiterribacter. Next base: position 13,414 of record JAQGIE010000249.1, on the reverse strand, counting down.
GCGCATTGCGCGCGAAACCAAAAGCTTGGCGCCCATTGGCGCCCCCCGCTTTCGCGGGGACAGGCTTGGTTCGGTGAGAAATGCTTAGCGCAGGGCCGAGCGCAGCTGGTCGACGAGGTCGGTCTTTTCCCACGAGAACCCGCCATCGGCGTCGGGCTGGCGGCCGAAATGACCGTAGGCCGCGGTACGCGCATAGATCGGCTTGTTGAGGCCGAGATGGGTGCGAATGCCGCGCGGAGTCAGGTCGACCAGTTCCTGCAGCGTCTTCGACACTTTGGCTTCGTCGACCTGGCCGGTTTCGTGCAGGTTCACGTAGACCGAGAGCGGGCGCGCCACGCCGATCGCGTAGGAGAGCTGGATCGTGCAGCGATCGGCAAGGCCGGCCGCGACGACGTTCTTGGCGAGGTAGCGCGCGGCATACGCGGCCGAGCGATCGACCTTGGTCGGATCCTTGCCCGAAAACGCACCGCCGCCATGCGGCGCAGCACCACCATAGGTATCGACGATGATCTTGCGGCCGGTGAGGCCGGCGTCACCGTCGGGACCACCGATCACGAAACGACCGGTCGGATTCACGAAGAACTGGTCTTCCTCGCACATCCAGCCCTTGGGCAGGACGTTCAGCACGTGCGGACGCACGATCTCGCGCACTTCTTCGGATTCGATGCCTTCGCTGTGCTGCGTCGACACGACGATCGACGTCGCGCGCACCGGCTTGCCGTTTTCGTATTGCAGCGAGACCTGGCTCTTGGCGTCGGGGCCGAGCTGCGGCGCGGCACCCGAATGGCGCGCTTCGGCGAGGCTCTTCAGGATCGCGTGGCTGTAGTGAATCGGCGCCGGCATCAGCACGTCGGTCTCGCGGCAGGCGAAGCCGAACATGATGCCCTGGTCGCCCGCGCCTTCGTCCTTGTTGCCGGCGGCATCGACGCCCTGCGCGATGTCGACCGACTGCGCGTGCAGCAGCACGTCGACTTCGGCGTTCTTCCAGTGGAAGCCGTCCTGCTCGTAGCCGATGTCCTTGATCGCGGCGCGCGCGACGTCCTCGATCACTTTCGTCGTGATCGAGGCGGGACCGCGCACTTCACCGGCGATCACGACCTTGTTGGTCGTGGCCAGCGTTTCACACGCGACACGCGACATCGGGTCGGCGGCGAGGAAGGCGTCCAGGATCGCGTCCGAGATCCGGTCGCAGATCTTGTCGGGATGACCCTCGCCGACGGACTCGCTGGTGAAGATGTAATTCGTGAGCGGCACGGCCCGACTCCGGGACAAAGGGAAATGGCGCGCTTTATGGGCAGCGCCGGTCGCGAGCGTCAAGCGACGGCCGCGTCTTGTGATTAAGGGCCGCGGCCCCGGCCGGTCGCGCCTACTTGATCGGGCGCATCGCCGGCGTGGTCGCCAGCGCCTTGGCCAGGTCGAACAGGCGGCGGCGGAGCAGCGGATCGGGGATGCGGTAATAGGCCCGCACCAGTTCGAGCGTCTCGCGCTTGGCCATCGGATTGGCGTCGCCGGTGGCTTCGTCGCGGAAGCCCATTGACGGCGAGAAGCCGTCGGCCTCGACCTCGGCCGGCAGGTCGTCGAAAAAGAACGAGACCGGCACGTCGAGGACACGGCTCAGATCATAGAGGCGGCTGGCGCCGATGCGGTTGGCGCCGCGCTCGTATTTCTGCACCTGCTGGAAGGTCAGGCCGATCGCCTGGCCCAGCTTTTCCTGGCTCATCCCCAGCAGCGTGCGCCGCAGGCGGACACGCGTTCCGACATGGACGTCGATCGGGCTGGGCGCGTCGCTGTCGTCGCCCCGACCGCCACGCCGTCCGCTCTTGGTCGCACCGTCTGCCTTGGGTACCTTGGGTTGCATGGACCACCGCCGCTGGTTGTAAACCGGAGCTACCTCCGGTTGCGGAGGCCAGTCAAGCTGCACGCGGTTAACAGAAGCGAAATGCACCAGAAAATCGTGTCGCCCCACCGCGAATAGAGGGTCGGGGGCAGGGCGGCCGGCAGGTCGGCGTCGACGACCCCCATCTCGCCAAGCGGCAGCGAGGCGAGCACGCGCCCATAGGGATCGACCACCGCCGAAATGCCGGTATTTGCGGCCCGGGCGAGCGGCAGGCCCTGTTCAACGGACCGCACGCGCGCGATGGCGAGATGCTGGTGCGGGCCCGCCGTATGCCCGAACCAGCCGTCATTGGTGACGTTGAGAAGCCAGCCCGGACGCGGCCCCGTGGGATCGACCACCTGCTCGGGAAAAATGACCTCGTAGCAGATCAGCGGGCTGGCCGCGGGCAGGCCCGGCAGCGCCCCGGGAAACGTAATCGTGCGCGGACCGGGACCGCTGCCGAATCCACCGCCGCCGACCTGCGCCAATCCCTGGAACGGGATGAATCGGCGCAACGGCACATATTCCCCGAAGGGCACCAGGTGAAACTTGTCGAAGCGCGCGACGACCTTGCCCTTGGCGTCCAGGGCCAGCAGCGAGTTGTAGAAGCGCTTCTGGTCGTCCCGCGCGAGCGCACCACTGATGGTGAGGCCGCCGGGCGGCGTCGCCCACGCCATCACGTCGCGCACTTCGGGTTCTTCTTCGAGCACGAACGGCACCGCGGTCTCGGGCCAGATCACCACGGTCGGTGGCTGCGCCGACGGCTCACGCGCGAGTTCGAGATGGCGCTGGAAGTTGGCGCGCAGCTGCTCGGGCTGCCATTTCAGGCTCTGCGCGATGTTCGGCTGCACCAGGCGCAGCCGCACGCCGTCAACCACGTCATGCTGTCCGCTGCCCAGGCGATGCGCGCCCCACAATGCGATCACCGCGAAGACAAGAATGCCGAGCCCGGCCGGCGCGCGACGGCGCACCATCAGCGCCGCCGGTGCCAGCGCGGCGAGCAGCGTGATCAGGGTCAGGCCGTAAATGCCGATCACCGAGGTGATCTGAATCACCGGCGGCCAGTCGACGAAGGCATAGCCGGGCAGGTTCCACGGAAAGCCCGTGAACAAATGTCCGCGGAGCCATTCGGCGACCCCGAGCGCGACCGCCAGCGTCGCGACGCGCGTCAGGACGCGTTCGCGCGGGATCACATGCGCGATGCGCGCGGCCAGTCCCCAATAGATCGCAAAGCACGCCGGCAGCGCGGTCGCGCTGAACGGCAGCAGCCACCAGAAGCTCGCAAGGTCGACGAACAGCGAAGCGCTGATCCAGTAGAGGGAGGTGACGAACCAGCCGAAGCCGAACATCCAGCCGGTGAAGAAGGCGCCGCGTCCCGTCTTGGCCGCGCTCAGCAGGAGAAACAGGAACGGAAGAGTCAGCCACAGGATCGGTGCGAATCCGACCGGCGGCAGGGCCAATGTTGACAGCACGCCGGCGAGGAAGGTCCAGGCGAGATGCTTGCGGACGCTGAAACTTTCGACGCTCGCGGCGAGGCGCGCGACGCGGCCGTTTAATTCCCCGCGAAAGCGGGGATCCATGCTTGTGGCGATCTCGGACATTGGATTGGCGGTCGGGTGGATCCCCGCTTTCGCGGGGAATAATTACGCTGCGTCGCCGGTGCGGCGCGCGGTGGCTTCGTCGAGCTTCAGCACGCGCAGCCGCTTGATGCGGCGCGGATCGGCATCGAGCACTTCGAATTCGAGACCCGACGGATGGCGCAGCAGCTCGCCGCGCGGCGGCACGCGGCCGGCGAGCGAAACCACCAGCCCGCCCAGCGTGTCGATCTCGGCGCGTTCGTCTTCGGTCAACAAGTGCCCGACGCGGCTTTCGAAATCCTCGATCGAGACGCGCGCGTCGGCGACCAGCGAGCCGTCGGGCCGCACCGTCATGTCGGGCGTGCTGATCACGTCGTGCTCGTCGGCGATGTCGCCGACGATGCCTTCGATCAGGTCTTCGATCGTGACCAGCCCGTCGATGCCGCCGAACTCGTCGACCACCAGCGCCAGCTGCTGGCGCGTCTTGCGCATGTCGAGCAGCAGATCCAGCACGCGCATCGACGGCGCCACGATCTTCACCGGCCGCAGCAGCTTCTGCAGATCGAACCCGGCCTGCGTGCCGCCCTCGGCGATGGTCGCCATCACGTCCTTGATGTGGATGAAGCCGAGCACGTCATCGAGCGTTTCGCGATAGACCGGCATGCGGCTGTGCTGGTGTTCGGCGATCAGGCGCAGCAGGTCGTCGCGCGGCGTCTCGATCTCGACCGCGACGATGTCGGCGCGCGGCACCATCAGGTCGCTGACCGGCAGGTCGCGCAGGTCGCGAATGTTCTGGATCAGCTCGCGCGCATGCGCCGCCTCGTCGCGCTGCGCTTCGTCATTCCCTTCGCGCGGCTGGTCGGCGTCTTGGTCGCCGCGGAACAGGAAACGCAACCGGTTCATCTCGATACCGTTTCGGTCTGATACGGGTCGGGAATCCCCAGCCCGTCGAGAATTTCGACCTCGAGCCGCTCCATGCGGTCCGCGTCGGCCTCCTCCTGATGATCGTGCCCCAGCAGGTGCAGCGTACCGTGCACCAGCAGATGAGTCGCGTGTTGTGCCAACGTCACCTGCTTTTCCGCGGCTTCGCCGGCGGTGGTCTCGAAGGCCAGGGCCAGGTCGCCCAGCAGCAGCGGGGCTTCTTGGGTGGCGGGCGTGTCCTCGATCGGGAAGGAGAGAATGTTGGTCGGCTTGTCCTTGCCGCGATAGGTGCGGTTCAGCTCCTGCACCAAGCCGTCGTCGGCAAAGCGGATTCCGATCTCGATCTGCTCGGCCGCGGGCGGCTTGGTCGCCAGCGCCGCCGCGATCGCGGCGCGCGTGAGCGTCTCGACGTCGCCCAGGCCACGCCAGCCCTCATGCTCGACGTCGATATGCAGCACCAGGGTCACGTATTCGTCTCGCCCGGAGGCGCCGCGCTCTTGGCGCCGTCGGCATCTTTGCGCCGCTTCGCCGTGCGCTCGTAGGCCTCGACGATGCGCGCCACCAGCGGATGTCGCACGATGTCCTTGTCGCCGAAACGCACGATGGCGACGCCGTCGACGCCGTCGAGAATATCAACCGCGTCGCGCAGGCCCGAACGCACGCCGACAGGCAGATCGACCTGCGTCAGGTCGCCGGTGACGACGAAGCGGCTGTGTTCGCCGAGACGCGTCAGCGCCATCTTCATCTGCACGGTCGTGGTGTTCTGCGCTTCGTCGAGAATGATGAAGGCGTTCGCAAGCGTGCGGCCGCGCATGAAGGCCAGCGGCGCGATCTCGATTTCGCCCGCCGCAAGACGCTTGGCGACCTGTTCGGCCGGCAGCAGATCGTACAGTGCGTCGTAGATCGGCCGCAGATAGGGATCGACCTTCTCGCGCAGGTCGCCAGGCAGAAAACCGAGCCGCTCGCCCGCTTCGACCGCCGGCCGCGTGAGCACGATGCGGTCGACGCGGCCGGCGGTGAGCATCGCCACCGCCTGCGCCACGGCGAGATAGGTCTTGCCGGTGCCGGCCGGACCGATCGCGATGGTAAGTTCGTTTTGTTCGAGCGCGCGGAAATAGGCCGCCTGGCGCGCGGTGCGCGCGGCGATCGAACGGCGCCGCGTGCGGATGGTCAGTTCGGGCACTGCGACGCCGCCGCGCCCGTCGCTGGGCAGGTCGAGGCTGCGATCGGCGAGACGCACCGCCGCATCGACGTCATTGGCGCCGACGGCCTGGCTGCGTTCGAGCCGGTCCCACAAGGACAGCAGCGCCGCGCGCGCGGTTTCGGCCGCGTCGGCCGGGCCGGTGATGGTCAGCACGTTGCCCCGGCTGGCGATCTGCACGCCGAGCTGGGTTTCGATCCGCACCAGATTGGTGTCGTGCTCGCCATAGAGCAGCGGTAACAGGCGGTTGTCGTCGAAGGCGATTTCGAGGCGGCGGGCGGCCGGTGCGTCACTCATGCGGCTTCAACCGCGTTTGCGGTCACGACCGTTCCCGAGACGCTGTTGGCATGTGCGGCGTCGATCCGCACGTCGGCGATCTGGCCCAGCAGGCGCGTCGGTGCGGTGACGTGCACCGCCTGCAGCCAGGGCGTGCGCCCGTGCATCTGGCCCGGCCGGCGCCCGGCGCGGTCGAACAGCACCGGCACGACGCTGCCGACCGTGGTCTGGTTGAACGCGGCGGCGCCGCGTCCGATCGCTTCCTGCAGCCGCGCCAACCGTTCGTCCTTCACGCTTTCTTCGATCTGCATGCCGAGCGAAGCCGCGGGTGTGCCCGGCCGTACGCTGTATTTGAACGAGTAGGCGGCGGCGAAGCCGACCGTCTCGACCAGTTTCAACGTCGCGTCGAAGTCGGCGCTGGTTTCGCCCGGATGACCGACGATGAAGTCGGACGACAGCGCCAGGTCGGGCCGCGCCGCGCGAAGCTTGTCGACGATGCGCAGATAATCGGCCGCGCTGTGCTGGCGGTTCATCGCCTGCAGGATCTGATCCGAGCCGCTCTGCACCGGCAGATGCAGGAACGGCATGAGCGCCGGGATCTCGGCGTGCGCGCGCACCAGCTCGTCATCCATGTCGCGTGGATGCGAGGTCATGTAGCGCAGCCGCGTCACGCCTTCGATGTCGGCGACCGCGCGCAGCAGCCGCGCCAGGTTCCAGGTGCGCCCGTCGGGACCTGTGCCGTGATAGGCGTTGACGTTCTGGCCCAGCAGCGTGATCTCGCGCGCGCCGGTCGCGACCAGGCGTTGCGCTTCGGCCAGAACATCGGCGGCGGGGCGCGAAGCTTCGGCGCCGCGGGTGTAGGGCACGACGCAGAAGCTGCAGAACTTGTCGCAGCCTTCCTGCACCGCGAGCATCGCGATCGCGCCCTGGCCGGCAGTTTCCTGCGGCAGCAGGTCGAATTTCGAGACGACGGGGAAATCGGTGTCGACCAGTTTCAATCCCGCTTCGCGGGTCGTGCGCGCGATCAGCTCGGGCAGGCGATGATAGGCCTGCGGACCGACGACGAGATCGACCACCGGCGCGCGGCGCAGAATTTCGTCGCCCTCGGCCTGGGCCACGCACCCCGTCACCGCGACCAGCAGCTTGCGCCCGCTGGCGATCTTGTCGGCGCGCAGGCGGCCCAGCTCGGAATAAAGTTTCTCGGTCGCCTTCTCGCGGATGTGACAGGTGTTGAGCACGATCATGTCGGCCGCTTCGGGCGCGTCGACCGGGTGCCAGCCGAGCGGGCGCAGCATGTCGACCATGCGCACCGAGTCGTAGACGTTCATCTGGCAGCCCCACGTCTTGACGTACAGGCCGCGCCCTTGCGTGTCGCTCATGTCAGGCGGCTTCGTGCACGGAGTCGGGTTGCTCATGCTCATCAGCTTCGTGCGGATCGTCATCGTCGGGCGCCGCGACGGTCAGCACTTTCGGTTCGCCGCGGCCGCTTACGACCGCAGAAACGCCGCGCGCCACCGCGTCCCAGCAACGTTCGGCGATTTCCTTGCGGCTTTGGCCCGGCTGCACTTCGAACGGCTCGTGGAATTCGACCACGATGGTGAGACGGCCGAGCGTTGCCGCAGTCCACATGTGGCCGGCCATGTCCATGTCGCCGTACCAGGCATAGAGATGGCGCAGGTTGCGACCCAGCGGCATGCCGTCGAGCTTGGCCGCCGTGATCGATACCGGCTGGACCACCACGCCGCGTTCGACGCCCTTGCGGCTCTTGACGCGGATCTGCGCCACGCCGAGCAGCGCCGACTTGAACGGCAGCACGCGGTTGCCGTCCGACGACGTGCCTTCGGGAAAGATGATCAGATTGTCGCGATGGGCGAGGCGCTTCTGGATCTCGCCCGCATGTTCCTGCGTCTGGCTGCGGCGGCGATCGACGAACACGGTGCGTTGCAGCTTGGCGAGCCAGCCGAACAACGGATAATCGGCAACCTCGGTCTTGGCGACGAAGCTGGCCTTCAGCAGCGAGCCCAGCACCATGATGTCGAGATAGGAGCTGTGATTGCTGACGAACAGCACCGGCCGGTCGCGCGCGATCTTGCCGCGCAATTCGACATGCAGGCCGAAGAGCAACCGACACCAGGTGTGATAGACGCGCGGCAAGGTCAGCGAGATCGGCAGCTTGAGCAGCAGCGCCAGCGCCTGCACCGGCATCAGGATCAAGGTCAGGAGCAGGTACGCGGTCAGCCGCCCCGTCGCCATCAATGGCGAACCGATCATTGATCGTCCCTGCGCGCCTCGCGCGCTTCAAAATGGTCCTGGGGCGCCTCGCGCGCTTCGCCGAACCGCATGCCCTGCGGACCGTCGCCGCCGGTCTGCGCCACCAGCCCGCTTTCGCGCGCGCCGGGAACGACGCGCGAATAATGCTTGGCGTATTTGTCGGCGATCAGGTCGGTCTTGACGATGATCGCCACGTCGACCGTGTTGAACTGCTCGTCGATCACCGCACCGTCGCCGATGAAACCGCCCAGGCGCAGATAGCCTTTGATCAGCGGCGGCATTTCGGCGAGCGCCTGTTTCGGATTGATCTCGCGTGCGCCGAGCAGGCGCATGTCGACATAACGTTCGGCCAGCGCGCGCGGACGCAGCGCCGGCGGCGCCAGGTTGTAGTAGTACAAAAACGACAGCGGCAGCGCGAGCGACTGCGGGTCGGTGCCGGGCAGGCTGGCACAGCCGAACATCACTTCAATGCCGTGCTGCACGACATATTCAGCGATGCCGCGCCACAGCAGGTTCATGGTCGAACGGCTGCGATGGGCGGGAGCCACGCAGGAGCGGCCGAGTTCGAGAATGCCGCCGGGATATTCCAGGATCGGCGCAATATCGTACTCGCTCTGCGAGTAGAACTCGCCGCGGCGCTGGGCCGCTTCGCGCCGGATCAGGCGATAGGTACCGACCACGGCTTCGGCGCCGCGCTGGTCGTGATCGATCACGAGCAGGTGGTCGCAAAGTTCGTCGAACGCGTCGAAGTCGCGGCGCGCCGCGCGCATGTCGACGGTCGGTCGCGCCTGCATCTCCTCGTAGAAGACGGCATAGCGCAGCCGCTGCGCCGCCTCGATGTCGGCGGTGCTGTCGGCGAGGCGGACTTCCAAATTCCCCGCGCGCAACTCGCCCAAGGGCTGCGGCGCGGCGGCGGTGTCTTGCATGGGTCGGCTCAACAACGGGTCAGATGAACGGCAGAAGCACGGCGCGTAGCGCGCCGGTACGGGCTGCTCGAACGGTCGGGGTCACAGGGGGCGGACCCTATCATAGCGGGCCCGCCAGTCGAAAGCGGGGGTCGAATGCGGCTTCCGAAGATTGGGCGATCAGGGCCGGCTGCGGGTGCCGAGCCCGATCTCCTTGGCCAGCTTGGAACGCTGTTTGGCGTAGTTGGGTGCCACCATCGGATAGTCGGCGGGCAGGCCCCAGCGTTCGCGATATTCCTCGGGCGTCATGCCGTAGGCGGTCTTGAGGTGCCGCTTCAGCATTTTCAGCTTCTTCCCGTCTTCGAGGCAGACGATGTAGTCGGGCATCACCGACTTCTTGATCGAGACGACGGGCTGCGGCTTTTCCGTGCGGCGGGCCGAAACCCCGCCACTCAGGCCCGCGAGGGTCCGGTGGATCTGCTCGATCAGGCCGGGCAGATCCTGCAGCGGCACGCTGTTATTGGAGAGGTGCGCGGCGACGATCTGCGCCGTCAGCGCCAGCAGCTCCGGTCCCCGTTCGTCCGACATCGCTCCCCCCAATCGCGCCCAAGCGCGCTCCCGCCCGCCCGCGTTCTTGGCCGCAAGATATATGGACCGTAGCCGAGTCGGGGCAAATGCTCGTGGCCCTGAATGCTTGGAAAAGACTCCGGTTCGACTTGGAAGGGCAAGATTTGGACTAGGACGCCAAGCCATGAACGCTTGCGGCCTTTGGCTTGTTGGCCCGTGGCCTGGACTTTTCGTCGGCGCCCAGGGCAACGCCGCCTAGGTCTCGGCCAGCTTCCGTTTGAGGATTCGCGCGTCCTGACCGTCGGCATAGTAGCGGCGGCGGATCGATTCCTCGGTAAAGCCCAGCGATTGATAGAGGGCGCGGGCGGCCTCGTTGCCGTCCGCGACTTCGAGGAACATCGATTCGGCGCGGCGCCGGTTGGCCTCGTCCACCGCCGCCGCCATCAATTGCCGGGCGATGCCGCGCCGCCTGGCTTCGGGCCGCACCGCGATGGTCAGGATCTCGGCCTGGTCGGCCGGCGCCCGGGCCAGGATCAGCCCGACCGGCTGCGCGCCCTCGATCGCGATCCAGCCGAAGGCGGTCGGGTCGGCCAGCGAGGCGGCCAGGCTGGCCACGTCCCAAGGCGGCGTGAACGAGGTGGCGTGGAGCGCCGCGGCGAGGTCGAACCAGGCCGGCCCCAGGGCCTCGAGCTTGAGCTTGGCCCGCGGCGGTGCCGCGTCGGGCGGGCGGAGGTAGAGCGGCCGGGCGGGCGAGGTGCGGGGATCGGCGGCAGCGCCGAGCCGCGCCAGCGCCACCGGGTCGGGCCGGCGATAGTCGGGCAGAAGAACCAGGCCGGGATCGGCAGCGGCGAGACGCGCGGCCCCGGTGCCGACCACGGTGCGCTGCGCCAGCCTGGCGGCGAGTTCGTCCGGCGGCAGCGCCACCGCGTCGCCGACCGGGTTCAGCGCCGCGTCGAAGCTTTGCGCAAACAGCGCCTCGCGTTTGGATTCGATCGCGACGGTCAGCCCGCGCGCGCGTAATTCGTCCGGCACGCCATGCGCGATCGCGGCGAAGCAATCGATGCCGACGACGGGCACGCCCAATGTCAGCGCCAGACCGCGCGCCGCCGACAGGCCGATGCGAATGCCGGTGAAGCTGCCCGGGCCGGTGGTGACTGCGACACGCGCAATGTCGGCCAGCGCAATCTGCGCCGCGTCGCGCACGCGCTGGACCATCGGCAGCAGCAACTCGGCCTGGCCGCGCTCGGCGTCGATGCTTTCCATCGCCAGCGCGCGCGGCCCACGCACCAGTGCAACGGCGCAACCGTCAGTGGCGCAGTCGAGCGCTAGGATCAGGTCGTCTTTCACGCGGACCGTCGTTGCCAAGGGCATCGTATGGGGTTGGCCGGAGCCGGGGCGGCATGTCATAGCAGGTCCGGCCCTCCCGACAACGAGACCTGCTGCCGTGCCGCGCCCTTTGCGACGCTTCCTCATGCTGTTGCTTGCCGCCATGGGCGGCGGCTTGGCGCATGCCGAGCCCAACGTTGCGGTGGTCGCCTATATGCGCGTCGGCGAGGATTCCTACCCGACGCAGAGTCTGCGTTTCGACCAGTTCGAGGCACAGCTGGCGCAGCTGCGTGCCAATGCTGCTGCAGTGGTGCCGCTCGAACGCATCGCGCGCGCCATGCGCGATGGCAGCGCCCTGCCCGAAGATGCGATCGCGATCACGATCGATGAAGCCTATCGCTCAACCCTGACCGACGCGTTGCCGGAATTGATGGCCGCGAAGCTGCCGGTGACGATCTTCGCGACCCCCGACCGGCTCGATCGCGGCGGCGAATTCGCGAGCTGGGCCGAGCTGAAAGCGCTTGCAGCACGCGGCGTTGCGATCGGTGCGCGGTTGCCGGGATCGCTCGGACCCGAAGTCGACGAAGCGCAACTCGCTGCTGACCTCAATCGCACGCTGTCGCGCATGCGCGACGAGTTGGGGCAGATGCCGACGATGCTGGCGCTGCCGGCGGGACCGATCCATCCGTCGTTGCCCAAGCTGCTCGAGGCGCGCGGCCTGCTCGCCGCGTTCGGCCAGCAATCGGGCCCGGTCTTCGGCGGCAGCGATCGCTGGCAGTTGCCGCGCTTTGCGATGACCGAAGCGGTCGGCAATTCCGATCGCTTCCGCACCGCCATTTCCAGCCTGCCGTTGCCGGTGCACGAGATCGTGCCCGCCAGCGGCGTGCTGCAGCCGGGCGTCGCGATCGGATTCACCGTCGACGACGCTGTCGGCACCCTCGACCGTCTGGCCTGTTTCTCGCCGGGATCGGGACGGCTGACGCTCGAACGCCCGGCGCCGACGCGCGTCGAGCTGCGCGCCAGCGAACCGTTCGAACCGGGGCTGGTGCGCATCAATTGCACCTTGCCGGTGTCCGAGAACCGGTGGCGCTGGTTCGGACTCATCCTGCTGGTTCCGTCCTGACGCCTGCCGTTTGAACGCGTTCGATTCCGCTCACCTGGCGATGAGTGGAAAGCATGTATCTAAGCGCGCAGCGCTTCCCTATTTTCATCGCCAGCTGAACTTCAGGAACGGCTTCGCCGTCAGACGGATGACTTCGATTACTTCGGCGCCGAGCGCGGCGCGACCGACCGGCGCGCATCTGATCGTGGCGGTGATGATCGCTGTCGTATGGGGCACCAACTTTACGGTGATCCGCTGGGGGCTGGACTATCTTCCGCCGTTTCTTTTCGTCGCGTTGCGCTTCGCCGTCGCGGCGCTTGGTTGTTTCTTTCTGCCGCGGCCGAAGATTTCGTTCCGCCTCATCGCCGCCACGGGCGTCGTCATGCTCGCGGGCCAGTTCGGCTTCATGTTCCTCGCCATGCATCACGGGATGCCGGCGGGCCTCGCCTCGGTGCTGATCCAGGCGCAGGCGCCGATGACGATCGCGCTGGCCGCGCTGCTGCATCGTGAATTGCCGACCACGGCGCAGCTCGGTGCCTTGCTGCTGGCGATTGCAGGGCTGGTCATCATCGCGCTCGATCTCGACGCCAATGCCAGCGTGCTGGCCTTTTTCTTGATGCTGGGTGCCGCGGCCTGCTGGGCGGTCGGCAACCAGATGGTGCGCGCGATGGGCGCGGTGAACGCGGTTGCGCTGATCGCGTGGATGAGCCTCGTCGCGGTGCCGCCGTCGTTGCTTTTGTCGATCCTGGTCGAACCGTTGCCGCCAATGCCCGACGCGCACGGCTTGGCCGTTGCGTTCTTCGCCGTCTTCTACAACGCGGCGATTGCGACCTTGGGCGGCTACGGCGCCTGGGCCTGGCTGTTGGCCCGCTACAAAGCGGCGACGGTGGCGCCGTTCTCGTTGCTGGTGCCGGTGATCGGCGCCACGACCGCGGCGCTGATGCTTGGCGAGACGTTCGACGTGGCGCGTGTCGCCGGCATGGCGCTGCTGGTGCTGGGCGTGGCCGGCAGCGTGTTCGGCGTGCGAAGGCGCTAAGGCGCCTTTTGGCTGATCGCGGCTTCCCGCCGCGCCGCCGCGCTTCGCGCGGCTACCTTTTGTTTGATCGCGGCTTCACGCCGCGATCGCGCGAACTTCCGTCACTTCCGGGATGTAGTGGCGCAGCATGTTTTCGATGCCGGCTTTGAGAGTCATGGTCGAGCTCGGACAGCCTGCGCACGACCCCTGCATATGCAGGAACACGACGCCGTTCTCGAAGCCGTGAAACGTGATGTCGCCGCCGTCGGCCGCAACGGCGGGACGCACGCGCGTGTCGAGCAGCTCGACGATCTGCGACACGATCTCGGCGTCGGCGGCGTCACCCGCCGCATGCGCGGCCTGGGTCGCGGTTTCGT
>JAQGIE010000242.1 GCA_028291365.1 Rhodospirillales bacterium | reverse complement strand
AAGAGCCGCAGCGCACATCCTTCGACCGTGCCGTGCGAGATCTATCCGACCGAAGACGGTTGGGTCTTTATCATGGCGATGCTGCCGAAATTCTGGGAAGCGGTGGCAATGGCGGTCGCAAGGCCCGAGCTTGCCGATGATCCGCGTTTCATCGATGCCGAGGCGCGCCGCGTCAATCGCGTCGCGCTCGAGACCGAGCTCGATCCGCTGTTCCGCACCAAGCCGACCGGGCATTGGCTCACGCTGTTGCAGGGCAAATGCCCGATCGCGCCGGTGCTGACATTGGGCCAGGCGCTGGACAATCCGTATCTGCGCGAGACCGGGCTGGTGCAGCCCCATCCGCATCCGCATCGCCAGGACATGGCGATGCTCGCCTCGCCGATCAAAATCGACGGCGAGCGCGTCAACGCCACCAACGCGGCGCCGTCGATGGGCGAACACACCGACGAGATCTTAGGCGAGCTCGGCTATGACGGTGCGGCCATCGCCGAACTCAAACGCGGCAAGATCGTCTGACCCGGGATCGTGACATTGCGCAGGCGCTACGCCGCCTGTTTCCGCATCTGCCGCCGCGCGACGAGCGCGCCATCGCCGATCGCGCGCTGGGTTCGAAGGGACTGAAGACCGCGTCGATCGAAGCCGCGGCGTGGCTGAGCGCGGTCGCCTATGCGCGGCACGGCTTCACCGACTACGACCAGATGCTGCGCGACGGGTACGACCAGGACTCGGCGCGGCACTTCACGCTGGCGGCGCTGAACGAGGTGCTGCGAGGATGGGGTTCGCGGCGGGTGGTCGGTGCCGAGGAAACTTAGCGGCGCGACCGCTTCGTGATATGCAGCCTAGATGCGCAGGCTGGTCATTCGTTACGTGTGTGCATTGGCGCTCGTCGCGCTGTGCGGAGCGCAACCCGCCCAGGCCGAGAGTTGCCGCTTCGTCGGCTGTCAGGGTGATGTCGGCTATATCTTCGCGCCGCTGCCTGCGCAGCACGGCGGTACGACGATCAAGTTCAACAGCAAAGACTACCCGCTCAAGACGCCGCTATTCGGCAAACCGGGGTTGCCTGACGTGAATGCGATCGTGACAACCGGGCGGGAGACGCAGCTGTTCACCGAAGCTGCAATCACGACGTCGATTGCGGCGTTCAAACCGCTGGCGATCCGCGACGCTGCGACGGGTGAGCCGGATTTGACTGGTGAGGAGCCAGAGACCGGATCCGAACTTCCCGCTGGATCCCAAATCCGGATTCTTTCCTGGCGCACCTTCAGCAAACCGTCCGGCGAGCAGCTTCTGTTCGCGCTTGTGCAGGTCGTGCGGCACTAGGCGCCGCTCGAGTAGCGCCGCCGCAGCGGATCCCCCCTCACCGTCTCCGCGCCCGCTCCCAGCTGCGTGCCGTCGCGAACATCGCGACCACGAACAGCCCAAGCATCAGCCAGGAAAAATCCCAGCCTTTCTCGGCCACGCCGCCCAGCGAAATGCCCACGCTGGCGCCAAACACCAGCATGCAGAGAAAGCAGAGGATGAAGACGACCGCGCTGAAGGTGCGCGCCACGGACGACAGAATTGCGGCTTACTCCGCCGCGTCCGCCATTTCGGCTTTCTTCGCTTCGATCTCGGCCGCCTTGGCTTCGACCAGGCGCACCAGATGCGCGACGATGTCTTCGTCCTGCAGGCGATGCGCGGGGACGCCGCCGAGATAGACCTGGTGCGTGCCCTTGCCGCCGCCGGTGAAGCCGACATCGGTGAGTTCGGCTTCGCCGATGCCGTTCACGATGCAGCCGATCACCGACAGGCTCATCGGCGTCGCGATATGCGCCAGCGCCTGTTCCAGACGTTCGACCGTCTGGATCACGTTGAACTGCTGGCGCGCGCAGCTGGGGCAGCTGATCACGTTGACGCCGCGATGGCGCAGGCCGAGCGACTTCAACATGTCGAAGCCGACTTTGATCTCTTCGACCGGGTCGGCGGACAGCGAGACGCGGATCGTGTCGCCGATGCCCGACCACAGCAACATGCCCATGCCGATCGACGACTTCACCGTGCCCGAGCGCAGGCCGCCGGCTTCGGTGATGCCGACATGGAGCGGGTAGTCGCACGCTTCGGCGAGGCCCTGATACGCGGCGACGGCGAGGAACGGGTCCGACGCCTTGACGCTGATCTTGAACTCGCGGAAGTCGCCGTCTTCGAGAATGCGGGCATGGTCGAGCGCGCTTTCGACCATCGCTTCGGGACAGGGCTCGCCGTATTTTTCGAGCAGGTCGCGTTCGAGCGAACCGGCATTGACGCCGATGCGCATCGAGCAGCCGTGATCCTTGGCCGCCTTGATCACTTCGCGCACGCGATCGGCGGAACCGATATTGCCCGGATTGATGCGCAGGCACGCGGCACCGGCTTCGGCGGCTTCGATGGCGCGTTTGTAGTGGAAATGGATGTCGGCGACGATCGGCACTTTCACCGCGCGCACGATCTGCTTCAGCGCCGCGGTCGATTCCTCGTCGGGGCACGAGACGCGCACGATGTCGGCGCCGGCCTCTTCCAGCTGGCGGATCTGTTCGATGGTCGCGGCCGCATCCGTGGTGAGCGCGTTGGTCATCGACTGGACGCTGATCGGCGCGTCGCCACCGACCTTCACCGATCCCACCGAGATCTGGCGCGATTTGCGGCGCGCAATGTCGCGCCACGGACGCAGGCTCATCAGGCTTTCCTTTCCAGACCCGTCAATTTGGAGCGGGACCGCGCGCCAGCAAGCGCGCCGGGTCCAGGCTCACATTCTTCATCACCTGCCCGACCGCACCCAGCCTGGCGGCTTCCTTGCCGTCGACCAGCACGTCGAGGCCGCCGGCATTGCCGACCACCATGCTGAGACCGGGCTCGTTGGCGGCGTAATACACTTCGCCCGGCTTGAGCACCCGCGTCAGCAGCAACTGTCCCGTGCCGTCACGGACCTGGACCCAGCTTTCCTGCCGGGCGCGCAGCGCGACCCGGCTCTTGGCCGGATCGGCGCCGAACGTGCCGGGCGCCAGGGCGGGGGCGTCGGGCTTGACCAGGGTCGGCGGCGCCGGTGCCGGCCCCCCGGCCGCCTCGGGCGCATTCAGGGTCCCGGCGGGGGTTGGGGCGGCGCCCGGGATCGGGTCGGGGGTCGGGGCCTCATCCTCGGTCGGCTCGGCCGGCTTCATCACCAGCTGGGCGCTGACGGTCGGGGTGGTGCGGGTGATCGGCTGCGGATTGACCGTCGGCAGGGTCGGATCGGCCAGGACCACCGGACCGTTCGAGCCGGTGGTCGGCAGCAGCGGGGCGATCGGCGGGGTCGCCGGGGTCTCGGCCGGGCGGTCGCTGCCCACCAGCCGCGCCAGCCGGTCGGGCAGCGCCGGAACCAGGTCGGCGACGTGCCGGTCGGTGGCGCGCAGCCACCACCAGCCGCCATAGATCACCGCGGCCAGCAGCACGCCCAGCAGCAGCAGCCCGCCGGTCGGGGCGCGGCGCTCGCGCATTGCCACCGGGAAGACCAGCTTGGGCTTGGTCGCGGCATGCGCGGCCTCGGCCTTGAAGCGCTGGACCATCTGCTCGCCGGGAAAACCCAGAAATTCCGCGTAGGACCTGACGAATCCGATCGCGTAGGCGGCGCCGGGCAGGCGGTCGAAGGCGGCCTCCTCGATGGCCTGGAGATTGACGGCGCGGATTCGCACCGCGTCGGCGACGTCTTGGATCGACAGGCCGCGCGCTTCACGCCCCGCGCGCAGGATTTCACTGACGGTGCGAGGCGCCGGCGGCGTCCCGTCGGACGGCGGCGTCGTCTCGCCGTCTTGTGCGACGGCGTGCAATTGCAGGCGCTTGGACGTGCGATCCGCCATGGGGTCCAGAAGCCGAAAGAATGCAGGAAACAGAGACTTGAAGAGGTACCGGTCCGCACCGGAACTCGCAACGAGCTAGAGCATGATCCGGTTTAAGTGAACCGCATCATGCTCTCTAGTTTTTTGATTGGCGCGTTTTCCCTCCGCGAACCGGTACCCACCCCGTATCAAGTACGGGGCAGGCTTTCGCGGGAAAACGCGCTGGCAGCGCCTTTCGATCATCCTAACGGCGCCGCCTTGCGAAGGTCCTAGCGGACCAGGGCAATGTCTTCGATCGAGGCGCCGTGGTCGCGCGCGAAGGCACGCAGCTTGAGCCGCAGGCTGCGCTCGCGGCCGGAAATCAGCGGCTTGAGGAATTCGGCCACCTGGCGCGCATCGATCGAGCGCACCATCGCCTTGATCGGCCCGACCGCGCGCGGAGTCATCGACAGGATCCGCACGCCGAGGCCGATCAGCGCCATCGCTTCGAGCGGGCGCGACGCCATCTCGCCACAGACCGACAGCGGCACGCGCGCGGCGCGGCTGCGTTCGGCAAGCCGGTCGATCACGGTAAGGAACGACGGCGCCAGCGAATCATAGCGCGTGCCGACGCGCGCATTGTTGCGATCGGCGGCGAACAGATACTGGACCAGATCGTTCGAGCCGACCGACAGGAAATCGACCGACTTCAACAACGTGTCGAGCTGCCACAACAGCGACGGCACTTCGAGCATCAGCCCGACCTTGATGCTGCTCGGCGGTTCGATTCCGTCCTTGGCGGCGCGCGCCAGTTCGCGATCGAGCAGGCGGCGCGCGTCGTCGAATTCCGCCACCTCGGCGATGAGCGGAAACTTGACGCGCAGATCGCGCCCCGCAGCCGCGCGCACCAGCGCACGCAGCTGCATGCGCAACATTGCGGGACGGTCGAGACCGATGCGGATGGCGCGCCAGCCGAGCGCCGGATTCTCTTCGTCGGCTGCGGGGAAATAGGGCAGCGTCTTGTCGCCGCCGACATCGAGCGTGCGGAAAGTGACGGGCGCACCGCCGGCCTGCTCCAGCACTTCGCGATAGAGCGCGGTCTGCGCCGCGACGTCGGGATAGGTCGCGCGCACCATGAACGGGATTTCGGTGCGGAACAGGCCGACGCCTTCGGCACCGGTCGCGGCGATCTGCGGCATCTCGATGACGAGACCGGCATTGATGCAGAGCTGGATCGGCTCGGCGTCGCGCGTCACCGCCGGCAGGTCGCGCACCGCCTGGTAGGACAGGCGGCGATCGGCGCGCGTCGCCATGGCGCGCTGCGCCGCGTCGATGATGTCTTCGCCGGGCCGCACCAGCACTTGGCCGTTGTCGCCGTCGACGATCAGCGGGTCGCCCGCTTCGATGCGCGTCAGCGCGCCGGCGCAACGTCCGACCACGGGAATGTCGAGCGCGCGCGCGACGATGGCGACATGGCTCGACGGCGAGCCTTCCTCCAGCACCAGCGCGCGCAGCCGCACGCGGTCGTAATCGAGCAGCTCGGCCGGACCGAGCGCGCGCGCCACCAGCACCACGTCGTCGGGCAGCGCGGTCTCGGTCGGGCTGCGCTTGCCGGTGAGGTGGCGCAGCAGCCGGTTGGTCAGATCTTCGAGATCGTCGAGCCGGGCCCGCAGATACGGATCGGCGATCTGCGACATGCGGGTGCGATTGTCCTGCTGCACGCGCTCGACCGCCGCTTCGGCGGTGAGGCCTTGCGCGATCGCCTCGCGAATGCGGCCGAGCCAGCCGCGATCGCGCGCGAACATGCGGTAGGATTCGAGAATGTCGGCGGTGTCGCCGGGCACCGCTTCGCGCGACTCCTGCACCATGTCGTCGATCGACGCATGCATCACGCTGACCGCTTCGCCGAAGCGCGCGAACTCGGCCTCGGGATCTTCGGCCACCAGTTCCGACAACGTCAGGCGCGGCCGGTGCAGCACCGCCAGCCCCATCGCCAGACCGGCATTGATGCCGATGCCGGCGAGGCGCTGCTGCAGCACGCCGGCGTCGCCGGCCGTGGAGATTTCGCCGGCCCCGACCAGTTCGCCGGCGCTCGCAACTTCGGCGACGACCATGGCGACGGTCTGCAGCGTCTCCATCTCGTCTTCGCCATAGTGGCGGGCGCGCAGATGCTGGATCACCAGCACGCCGCGCACGCGGCCGCCGCGCAGCAGCGGCACGCCGGCGAGCGAGCGGAACGGCTCTTCGCCGGTTTCCGGACGATAGGCGAAGTTGGGATGGCTCGGCGCATCGGCGAGCGCCAAGGGCCGCGCCGACGCCGCGATGGTGCCGACCAGACCTTCGCCGACGCGCAGTCGCGTGCGGTGTACCGCCGACGGATTCAGACCGACGGTCGAAAACAGTTCGAGAATGTCGCCTGCGCGCATCAGGTAGCACGAGCAGACTTCGGCATGCAGCTCGGCGGCGATGAGCTGGACGATCCGGTCGAGACGTTCCTGCGCCCCGCCGCCGCCCGCCATCACGTCGCGCAGACGCGCGATCAGCCGGCGCGCGACGGCGCCGAACGCACTGCTGGAAACCGCCGTCGTTGCTGCGCCCGGCGGCGCAGCCGCGCCGGCGCCAGCCGAAGTTGGCGCGCCAACGCGCGCGGGCGCATTCTCGTGCTCCCGCGCCGAGGCCGGGAGCCGCTCAGTCACGCGAGCGCTCCGGCAGGCTGGTGCGTCCATCGACGCGCCAGCGCGGCCTCGGCTTGCGCCACCAGTTCGGCCAGAATTTCGGCGGTCGGCTCTTCGCGTTTGACCATGCCGACCGATTGGCCCGCCATCAGCGAGCCGCCCTCGATGTCGCCGTCGATCACGGCGCGGCGCAACGCGCCGGCCCAGAAATGTTCGATCTCGAGCTGCGCCGCCTTGGCGTCGAGCTCGCCCGAATCGACCCGCGCGATCACTTCGCGCTGCTTCTCGGTGAAGTTGCGGGTGCCTTCATTCTGCAGTGCGCGCACCGGAATGACCGGAAAGCGCGGATCGAGCTGCACCGACGGTATGGCGTCGCGCGCGTCGGCGCGCAGGAACGCTTTCTTGAAGGCCGGGTGCGCGATCGATTCGGTGGCGCACACGAAACGGGTGCCGAGCTGCGCGCCCGACGCGCCCATTTCGAGATACGACACGATGGCCTCGCCGCGGCCGATGCCGCCCGCGACGAAGATCGGAACTTGGGTGATTTCGGGCAGGATTTCCTGGGCCAGCACCGAGGTGGCGACGGGGCCGATATGACCGCCCGCTTCCATGCCTTCGATCACCAGCGCGTCGGCGCCCGAACGCACCAGCTTCTTGGCCAGCACTAGCGCCGGCGCGAAGCACACGACTTTGGGGCCGCCATCCTTGATGCGCTTGATCGCCGCGGCGGGCGGCAGGCCGCCCGCGAGCACGACATGGCTCACCTTGCGGGCCAGGCAAACGTCGATCAGCGCATCCAGTTCGGGATGCATGGTGATCAGATTGACGCCGAACGGTTTGTGGGTGAGCGCGAAGGTCGCCTCGATTTCTTCGTCGAGCCGCGCCGGCATCATCGCGCCGCAGGCAATGACGCCGAAGCCGCCGCCGTTGGAAATGGCGGCGACCAGATTGCGCTCGCTGACCCAGCTCATGGCACCGCCCATGATCGCGAGATCGGTGCCGAGGAATTCACGCCCGCGCGCCCACAGCGCCTCGAGCCGCGAGCGCGCCGCGCCATGTTCCTGCGGGGGCAGGGTGATGTTCACTGGGTCGCGTCCAATCCGTAAACTGTGTGCAGCGCACGCAGCGCCAGCTCGGTGTAGGCCTCGTCGATCAACACCGAGATCTTGATCTCGCTGGTCGAGATGACCTGAATGTTGACGCCCTTGTCGGCCAGCGTCTGGAACATGCGCTGCGCCACGCCGGTGTGGCTGCGCATGCCGACGCCGATCACAGACAGCTTGACCACGCCCTTGTCGGCGACGATGCGCTCATAATCCAGCGTCTCGCGGTTGCTCTCGAGCA
>JAQGIE010000234.1 GCA_028291365.1 Rhodospirillales bacterium | reverse complement strand
GGCAATATGTCGGCTGCCACTCCATCGCGGTGCCGGTGCTCAAGATCCACGACGACGTCGCGAAAGTGCAGGCCGATCTGGGCGAGGCCGCTTTGCGCCTGGTCGAAGACAAACAGGCCGCAGCGATCCTGCTCGGCTGCACCGGCTTTCTCGGCTGTGCCGAGGCGATCCGGAAGCGTTTGGCCGCCGCCGGTTATTTCATTCCAGTGATCGATCCGGTGCCGACCGCGGTCTCGATCGCTGCGGCACTGGTGCGCAACGGGCTCGCGCACAGCCAGGTCAGCTATCCGCCGTTCGATGCGGCGAAACAGATCGTCGGCTTCGAGACCTTCTTCAGCCAGCGCTGAGTCGGCGACCGCGTCAGCCGACGTCGCGCGGCAGTGTGCGCACCGGAATTGCTTCGCTGTACCAGCCGTCGGCGCCGATTTCGTGGAACACGACCTGCACCGGTTGCGCGGTCTTGCCGTACACGTCGCGAATCGCGGCCGTGATGCGGCGCGCCAGCTCGGTCTTCTGGTCTTCGCTGCGGCCGGCGAACTGCTGGATCGTGACGATCGGCATCAAAGCACCACCAGACTGTCTCGTTGTTCGACCACGCGCAGGATCGACAAAGCGGTCAAGCGCGACGTGCGCGGATTGTCGGGCGCGGCCAGCCCGGTTGTCTCTGCGACGAGGCGTCCGAATTCGCCTTCGGCTTCGATCCGGTGTGTGTTGCCGGCTGCGGCGGGGTCGGCGACCAACGTCACGCGCGTCGCGTCGAAACCGAGGCCGGCCAGCGCCAGGGTCGCGGCGACGTTGGCATTTTTCGGCCAGGCCAGCGCCGCTTCGCGCGCTGTGCCGTCGAACAGCGTCTCGCGCAGAGCGGACTCACGTCCCCAGCCGCGCGGCGTTTTGGTCGTGGTCAGCGAGACATGGGCCAGCGCGCCGCGCGACGCGGCTGCGATGGCGTCGATGCCGCCCAGTGCACCGGCGGGCAGGAACAGTCGCCCGGCGGCGCGCGGCGCCCGCAGCTCTGCTTCCAGCGACGGATCGGCCAGCGCCCCGGTCGAGGCGACGACCAGATCGATGCCACGCGCCAGCACGGCAGGCGCGAATTGCGCGACGGCTTCGTGGCCGGCGCATTCGACGACCAGGTCGGGCGCTGTTTCGAAAAGCGCTGCCAGGCTGCGAACGGCCACATCGCCCCAGGCCTGGTCCGGCTCGCGCCGGCACAGCGCCGCGACCAGCTGAATGCCCCGTTGTGCAAAGGCCTGCCGCAGCGAAGCGGCGATACTGCCGGTACCGATCAGGGCGATGCGCATGCAGGTTGATCACGCGGTCGTCATGTCGCGTCAAGCGCAGTTCCGCGCCCTGGCGCGGCATTGCGGGCCGCATGCATCAGGTCAGGCAAATTTGGCATTGGAGGCGGGATGGAGCTGCGCTGGATCGACGACTTTCTGGCGTTGGCGGATGCGAGCAACTTCACGCGCGCCGCGGCGCAGCGCTTTTCGACCCAGCCCGCCTTCAGCCGACGAATTCGGGCGCTGGAGCTGTGGCTCGGCGCCCCGCTGTTCGATCGCAAGCTGCAGCCGGTGACGCTGACCCGCGCCGGCGAAGCGTTCCTGCCGCGTGCACGTGCGTTGCAGCGCGGCGCGCAGGAAGCGCAGGCGGTCGTGCGACGCGAAGCGGCGGCGGAGGAGGGCACCACCGTCTTCGCCGCAACGCATTCGCTGTCGCGACGATTTTTCCCGCGCTGGATCGGTACGGCCGGCGCGCCGCGCGTGCGGCTGTACAGCGCCAGCCTGCCGGCCTGCCTCGAGCGGCTGGCGGCGCAACATTGTCACTTCGCGCTCTGCCATGCCGACGGCGGCCTGCCGGCCGAACTCGATCCGGCTTCGTACCGTGCGCTGCCGGTCGGCCGCGACCGGATCGTGCCGGTGGCGGCGCCCGATGCGCTGGGCCGGCCGAAATTCGACGTCGCGGGCCGCAGCGGACGATCGATTCGGCTGCTCGCCTATCTGCCGGGATCGGGACTCGGTCGCGCCGTTCAAGCGCGTGTCGCGGCGCGGAAGGAGGCGCGCGGATTTGAGAGCGTGTTCGAATCCGCCTTTGCCGACGTGCTGCGGGCGATGGCGATCGAGGGGGTGGGACTGGCCTGGCTGCCGGCCGATGATGCGCGCGAAGCGCTGGCAGACGGACGGCTGGTCCGCGCCGGCGACGACAGCTGGTGTTTCGATCTCGACATTCTGCTGTTGCGCGCGGCCGGTCCGTTGCCCGACGCGGCCGAAGCGATCTGGTCGCGCGCCGCGCAGCGATCCGTCGTCAGGGATCCGGATATCGGCTGATACAGTCGGCGAAAATCTCGGCCTCGACATTGCCGCCCGAACAGACGAGCACGATCGGCACGTCGCTTCTGGTCTTGCCTGCCAGCGCTGCAGCAAGCGCGACGGCGCCGCCGGGCTCCAGGACCAGTTTCAGGTTGCGGAAGGCGAAGGCGATGGCGCGCGCAACCTCGTCGTCGGTGACGGCGAGGCCGCCGGCCAGCGTTGCGCGATTGATCGCGAAGGTCAGCTCGCCTGGCTCCGGCGCCAGCAGCGCGTCGCAGAAGCTCCTGGCGCCCGCTTCGATGCCGACGCGCGTGCCGGCCGCGAGCGAACGGCGATGGTCGTCGAACCCGGCTGGCTCGACGGCATAGATCTCGGTCGCAGGGCGCGCTGCCTTGATCGCCGTGGAACAGCCCGCGATCAGACCGCCGCCGCCGGCCGGCACGTAAACCGCGCCCGGATCGACACCGAGCTCGGCCGCCTGCTGCATCAATTCCAGCCCGGCCGTGCCCTGGCCGGCCATCACATGCAAATCGTCGAAGGACGGAACCAAGGTCGCGCCGCGCTCGGCCGCCAGACGCGCTGCGATCTCCTCGCGGCTTTCGCGCGCCCGGTCGTACAGCACGATCTCGGCGCCATAGCTGCGCGTGTTCGCAACTTTGATCGCGGGCGCGTCGTGCGGCATCACGATGGTGGCGGGAATGCCGAGCAGCTGCGCCGCTGCGGCGACACCCTGGGCGTGATTGCCGGACGAGAAGGCGACGACGCCCGCCTTGCGCTCGACGTCGTTCAGCTGCACCAGGCGATTGTAGGCGCCGCGGAACTTGAAGCTGCCGGTTCGCTGCAGCGCTTCGACTTTGAGCAGGACAGGCGTGCCGATGCGCGCATCCAGCATCGGCGCCTGCAGCAGCGGCGTGCGCAGCGCGGCGCCTTCGATGCGGGCGGCGGCGGCCGCGATGTCAGACGCGGTGAGCAAGGACATGCGAATCTCCGGAGCGGACCAACGCCGGACTTTGCCGGGAGCGGCGTGCCGATCCCAATGCAAAGAAGGTTGGGAACGATGCGCGCGGCGCATCGGGCCGCTTGGTTATGCCGCCTCGTCGGCAGCCGCATCGGTCTGGTCGGCCGGCCTGGTTGCCGCCAGCAGCCTGTCGACCATCGCGCGGAACGACGCCGCTTCGGCGGCGCTCAGCTCGCCCAGCAGCTGCGCCTCATAGTCGAGCGCCAGCGGCACGATCTGTTCGAACACCCGCTCGCCCTTCGGCGTCAGCGCCAGCCTGATCAGGCGCCGGTCCTGCGCGTTGACGCGCTTCTTGATCAGTCCGGTTTCTTCGAGATGCGCCGCGGCGCGGCTGACCTTCGACTTGTCCATGTCGACGCGGCGCTGGATGTCGCGCACCGAGACTTCGCGATTCTGCGCCAGATGCGCCATGACGCGCCATTCGGCGATCGAAAGCCCGAACCGTTCGGCATAGACCGAGGCCAGCTGGCTGCTGACGCGGCTGGCCAGCACGTTGAGCTGGTAGGGCAGGAAATGGTCGAGATTCAGCACCGGCCCAACCCCAGATCCTGATCGGTTTGACAATCGTTGCAAATGAGACGATATCTCGATCTTGCATTGCAGGGCAAGGGAATTTGGAGGCTGACATGGTGCTTCGCTACATGCCGGGCTTTGGCAATGATTTCGAGACCGAGGCGCTCGATGGGGCGCTGCCGCAGGGGCAGAACTCGCCGCAGCGTTGTCCCTACGGCCTTTACGCCGAGCAGCTTTCGGGATCGCCCTTCACCGCGCCGCGTGGCGTCAACGAGCGCTCGTGGCTGTACCGCATGCGGCCGTCGGTCCAGCATGTCGGTCGCTTTGCGCCGCTCGAAATTCCGCACTGGAAAACCGCGCCGCACGTGGTGGACCATGGCGCGCCGCTGGCGCAGCTGCGCTGGGATCCGGTGCCGATCCCGTCCGAAGACGTCACCTTCGTGACGGGGATGCGCACCATGACGACGGCGGGCGACGTCTACACCCAGGTCGGCATGGCGGCGCATGTCTATCTCGTCACCGCGCCGATGGTGGACGAGGTCTTCTACAATGCCGACGGCGAGCTGCTGATCGCGCCGCAGCAAGGCACGCTGCGCATCACGACCGAGTTGGGGATTGTCGAAATCGGCGTCGCCGAGATCGCGGTCATCCCGCGCGGCACCAAGTTCAAGGTCGATCCGGTCGGCGGCCCGTCGCGCGGCTATGTCTGCGAGAATTACGGCGCCAAGTTCACGCTGCCCGATCGCGGGCCGATCGGCGCCAACTGCCTCGCCAACCCGCGCGACTTCAAGACGCCGGTGGCGTGGTACGAGGAAAAGGAAACCACCCATCGCGTCATCGCCAAATGGTGCGGCGGTTTCCATGTCAGCGAGATCGGCCACTCGCCGTTCGACGTGGTGGCGTGGCACGGCAATTACGCGCCGTACAAATACGATCTGCGCACCTTCTCGCCGGTGGGCGCGATCCTGTTCGACCATCCCGATCCGTCGATCTTCACCGTGCTGACGGCGCCGACCGGTGAGGCGGGAACCGCCAATGTCGATTTTGTCATCTTCCCCGAACGCTGGCTGGTGGCCGAACACTCGTTCCGTCCGCCCTGGTATCACATGAACATCATGTCCGAGTTCATGGGGCTGCTCTACGGCAGCTACGACGCCAAGGAAGAAGGCTTCCGCCCCGGCGGCATAAGCCTGCACAACTGCATGCTGCCGCACGGGCCGGATCGGGACGCCTTCGTAAAAGCGAGCCACGCCGAGTTGAAACCGCACAAGTTGACGGGCACGATGGCGTTCATGTTCGAGACGCGCTATCCGCAGCTTCTGACCAGGTTCGCTGCGAGCCTGCCGGCCTTGCAGGACAATTACGCCGATTGCTGGCGCGGCCTGGAAAAGAACTTCGACAAAAACCGACGCGACTGGACCGGCTGAACCATGAAACTTGCTACGCTGGATAACGGCACGCGCGACGGCCGTCTCGTCGTCGTCTCGCGCGACCTGACGCGTTGCGCCGACGCGGCGCGCATCGCGCCGACCTTGCAATATGCGCTGGACCATTGGGACAAGACCCGCCCCGAACTCGAACTGCTCGCCGAGGACGTCGAACACGAGGCGGTGCCGCTCGAACGGTTCCGTGAGCATCGGGCGCTGTCACCGCTGCCGCGCGCCTATCAATGGGCTGACGGGTCGGCCTACGTGAATCACGTCGAGCTGGTGCGCAAGGCGCGGGGCGCCGAGATGCCGCCGAGCTTCTGGACCGATCCGCTGATGTACCAGGGCGGCTCGGACACGTTTCTGGGGCCGCGCCAGCCGATCCGCATGCCGACCGAGGAATACGGCATCGACCTCGAAGCCGAGATTGCGGTCGTCACCGGCGACGTTCCGCTGGGCGCAAGCCGCGACGCGGCTGCTGGCGCGATCCGCCTCGTGATGCTGGTCAACGACGTGTCGCTGCGCAACCTGATCCCGAACGAGTTGGCCAAAGGCTTCGGTTTCTTTCAGTCGAAACCGTCGTCTTCCTTCTCGCCGGTCGCGGTGACGCCGGACGAGCTTGGCGACGCCTGGGATGGCGGCAAGCTGAACCTGCCGCTGCTCGTCGCGCTCAACGGCGAGCCGTTCGGCTGCGCCAATGCGGCGACCGACATGACGTTCGACTTTCCGACCTTGATCGAGCATGCCGCGAAGACGCGCCCGCTCGGCGCCGGCGCCATCGTCGGATCGGGCACGGTGTCGAACAAAGGCAGCGATGGCGGTGCCGGCAAGGCGATCGCGGCGGGTGGAGTCGGCTATTCCTGTCTCGCCGAACTGCGCACGGTCGAAACCATTCGGGACGGCGCCGCCAAGACGCCGTTCCTCAAATTCGGCGACACGGTTCGTATCGAGATGAAGGACGGTGGCGGTCGCTCGATCTTCGGCGCCATCGAACAGACGGTGGAAAAATACGCCTGATGGGCGCCGCCGACTTGACCATCGCCGACATCCAGGCCGTGCGCGCGCAGATCGCGCCGTACGTCGTGCACACGCCGGTCCATCCCTGGGAGGGGCGCGAGCGGGACGAGCGGTTCGAGGGCGAGGTCGTGCTCAAACTCGAACTGTTCCAGCACACCGGCACCTTCAAGCCGCGCGGCGCGCTGGCGGTCATGCTGGGCTTGGCGCCGGAGGTGCTGGCGCGCGGTGTCACTGCGGTCAGCGCCGGCAATCACGCGATCGCCACCGCCTATGCGGCGCACCGGCTGGGCGTCTCGGCCAAAGTCGTGATGCTCGCCAGCGCCAGCGCCGCGCGCGTGCAGCGCTGCAAGGCCTATGGCGCCGAGGTGCTGATGGCGCCCGACGGCAAGAGCGCGTTCGAGCTCGCGGGCCAGATCGAACGCGACGAGGGCCGGACTTTCGTACATCCGTTCGAAGGGCCGCGCACCGCGCTCGGCACCGCAACCGTCGCGGCGGAATGGCACGAGCAGGCGCCGAACCTGGATGCGGTGATCGTGCCGATCGGTGGCGGCGGGCTCATTGCCGGCATTGCTGCAGCGACCAAACTGCTCGCGCCGGACTGTCAGGTGTTCGGCGTCGAGCCTGAAGGGGCCGACACGATGCATCGCAGCTTTGCCGCGGGCGAGCCGGTGTCGCGCGGCGACGTCGCCACCATCGCCGACAGTTTGGCGCCGCCTTATGCGCTGCCCTACAGTTTCGAGTTGTGCCGCCGCAACGTCGACGAGCTGGTGATGATCGACGACGATCAGATCCGCGACGCGATGGGCGTGCTGTTCCGCGAAATGAAACTCGCGGTCGAGCCGTCCGGCGCCGCCGCCACCGCCGCGCTGTTCGGACCGTTGCGCGAGCGGCTGCGCGGCAAGCGTGTCGGCGTGATCGTCTGCGGCGC
>JAQGIE010000233.1 GCA_028291365.1 Rhodospirillales bacterium | reverse complement strand
ACTGTGTCTATTACGATCGTCCCGTAATCACGTGGTTCTCTTCTATTGCATCGAGATCGCGTAGAAGCTAGCGTCGCCCGGTCGTCACAGGAGGCGGAGCCATGATTTCCAGCTTGCGCGCACGAATGACCGGCCTTCGCACGCGGCGCGGCGCGCTGGGCACGATGGATACGCTGCTGTCGATCACCGCGGGCGCGCTGTTCCTGATCGGATCGATCACGATCTTCAACAAGGCGATGTCCAAAACCGCCGAGCGAACCATCGCCAACCAGGCGACGCTGATCGTGCAGTCGGTGCGCACCTTCTATCAGAACCAGGCGTCCTACGGCGACGCGACTGCCTGGGCCTCGGCCAGCACCAACCCGGCGGCGATGAGCACCTTCAACATGACGCCGGTGCTGATCAATTCGAAGCAGCTGCTCAACGAGATGAACAACGGCACGACGCTTCGCAACGCCTTCGGTGGCCAATGGGTCGTCAACGGCATGCTCGACGCCTTCGCGCTGACCGCGACCAACGTTCCGGCCGAAAGTTGCAGCGCCATTCTGGCGACGCTGAACACGAGCGACCTGCGCCACATGCGCGTGGTGTCGAACGGCGGCCAGGACGCCTGCCTCGAAGGCGCACCCAATGCCTGTCCGGCAACGCCGAGCGCCATCACCGATGCGTGCGTCGCAGGCGCAGCCGGCGGCGTCACCTCGATCCGCCTCGTCTATCGCTGAGCATGTGGGGCTGGGCCGCGTTGCTCGGCGGTCTCGCGGTCGTGATCGCCGCCGATCTCGCCGGCGGCCAGCCGGCGATCGAACGGCGCGCATTCGGCCGCGCCGGCAGCGAAACCGATCTCGATCGCCGCGATCAACGCGCACTGGCCCTGGCGCGCAATTTCGCCGCCTGGCATCAGGCCGCCACCGCCCACGCGCGCATGCAAGGCACGCTGTCCGGCGTGCTCGACGAGCGCGAGATCCTGCGCCTTCTGCCCGGCTATTACGCCAAGGCCGGCGCGTGGCGCAGCGTTTACGAGTCCGACGGCACCGTGCGCACCAGCGATGACGGCGTCGCGGGCATCGCGGTCGGCGGCGGCGCGGTCGGACGGTTCCTCGCTTCGACCACGGGTTATGCCGGCCTTGCCGGACTCGGCTGGCACGGCTTCGTCGCGGTGACGCGACCCGGTGGCGGCGCCGCATTGCCGGTCGCAACCGTCGCAAGCAGCGGCCATGGCGTGCGCATCACCTTGCCCGACGTCGCGGTCGATCCGCGTGATCAGAATGCGCCCTGAGGCGCGCCGTTACGCGCGGCGCGGCAGCCTGTTTCTCGAAGGCGCGATCGCGATGGCGGTGATCGCGGTCGTGTTCGGCATGCTCGCCTGGCGCCAGTCGCAGACCACGCGCGACGCGCGCGACGCAGCCGCCGCGGCGGGCCTGCGCACCGTGCAGCAGGCCGTCGCCACCGTGATCACCCGCAATTTCGACGCCATGCTCGGCTCGATGCCGGCCCAGTGCCTGCCCGACCAGACCGCCTGCCCGCCCAATTCGGTGCGGCGTTTCACCATGGCGAGCGCGTTGCCCGGAATCGTGCCGGCAGCAACGCTCGCTTCGCTGGGGATGCTGCCGCCGGGCTTCGCAACGCAGAACGTTCACGGCCAAAGCTACGAGATCTGGCTCAAGCGCACCGATGTGGCGCGGCTCGAAGGGCTCGTCCTCACGGTCGGCGGCACGGCGCTGAACGACAGCCGCGCCACGGAAATCGCGACGCGCGCCGATCCCGGCGACGGCGGCGTCGTCAGCGGCGGCAACATCGTCAAGGGTGCCTACGGTGGCTGGGCGATCGACCTGCAGAGCTATGTGAGCGCCGATCCGGCGACTTTTTCGCCGCCGGGCGGCGGCCACGTCGCCGCCCTGCTTCGTTTCGACGACAGCCGCGCCTATGCCGATTACATCCACCGTTTCCCGATCGGCGGCGCCACCGAGCCGCAGACGATGCACACGACGCTCGACATGGGCGGCAACTCGATCACCAACGCGGCCGACCTGACGGTGCGCTATTCGATCGCGCTTCGCCCGGACGATCAGATTGCGGTGAACGGCACCTGCAGCGGCAAGGAAGGCCGTGTCGCCAGCGCGTTTTCGGGCGAGCCCGTGATCTGCGTCATCGACGGCGCCAGCAAGATCTGGCGGCGCGTCGCGCTGCTGCCGAGCTGCGCCGCCAACCAGTTCATCAGCGTCGATGCGAGCGGCCGGCTCAGCTGCGCGTCCTGAAGCAGGATCCGATCGCCGGCCCGCGCGCCCGGGCTGGACCACCACCGATGCGATGCTGGCCATCGCGATCGGCGCGGTGCTCGCCGCCGGATCGCTGCGCCTGTTCGAACGCAGCAGCGCGCGGCTGCGCGAACAGCGCTTCACGCAGCAGGTCGCGATTCTGGCGCAGAGCGTTCGCGGCATCTACGAGAATAGCGGCGCACCGCCCTATGGCCCCGCCGGCAGCGTCGACATCACCGCACGCCTGTTCGCGCTCGGTCTCGGCCCGCAAGACAGCCGCGCCGTGAGCGGGTTTGTCAGCCCCTACGGACGGGCCCTCACCGTCACCACCGACGGATCCTGGTTCACCATCACCAGCCTCGTGCCGCCCGACACGTGCAGCGTGACCTGGCAGAAGATCCCCGCGCTGCATGGGCTGCGCATCACCGGCGGCGCCGCCACCGCCGATCTGTTGGCGCCGTTCGACGCCG
Source organism: Rhodospirillales bacterium (assembly GCA_028291365.1). Taxonomy (GTDB): domain Bacteria; phylum Pseudomonadota; class Alphaproteobacteria; order BOG-932; family Roseiterribacteraceae; genus Roseiterribacter. The sequence goes on along the minus strand of JAQGIE010000233.1, from coordinate 6,461 downwards.
CCGCCCAGGCCGCGATTGGGCGTGCCTGTACCGGCGCCGGACCTCTCCTGGTGGAATATCGTTTTCAATAGATACTGCGTAATTGCGCGATGATCTGTTTTTCGCTTCCAGGAGAAAAGGAACCGGCGTAGGATCCGCGCAGCCGATGGAGCGCGATGCATGGCGATCAAGGATCACTTCTTCGCAGACGCCTATATCAACGCGTCCAGCGACGGCATGCTGAAAGTGTCGGGCCAGGGCCTGATCCGCATGCCCGATGACGCGGCGAACGAGGCCCGCGGTCTGGCGCGCGATCTCGGCAAGGAATATTCGGGCAAATATCGCGACCGGCAGATCACCGAATTCGCGGTGAAGCACGACGAAGTCGTCTATCGCGTCGCCGTGATGGAACTCGACGATAAAAGCCAATGGTTCGTGCTGCGGCGGCAGGAACACGCGATCCGCAAGCTGCACGAGATCGGCTTTCCCGAGGCGGCGCAGCAGCTTCTGATCCAGCTCGGCCAGCAAAGCGGCCTGCTGATCCTGTCGGGCGCCACCGGCTCGGGCAAAACCACCACCGCCTGCGCACTCGGCATCAACTATCTCGAAACCTATGGCGACGTGCTGCTGACCATCGAAAGCCCGTGCGAGCTGCCGATGTATGGGCCGCACGGCTACGGCTATTGCTTCCCCACCGAATGTCGCGAGGACGAGTTCCACAAGGCGCTGGCCAAGGCGCTGCGCATGCATCCGCGCTACATCCTGCTGGGCGAGATCCGATATCCCAATGCGGCGCAGCAGGCGTTGCGCGCAGCGCTGTCGGGCCATCTCGTCATCACCACCATTCATGGCGGCGACCCGATCCAGGCGCTGCAATCGCTGCTGCAATACGCGGCGGGTGAAGATCCCGATCACACGGCCGGCCTGCTCGCCAACGGCTTTCTCGGCATCATCCACCAGGAGCTGGTCGGCAGCCCGCCGCGCATGACGGCGGAGTTCCTGCTCGCGGTCGACGAGGACCGGACGCAGATCCAGAACCTCATTCGATCGCGCAAGATGGAACAGCTGAAGACGATGATGATGAAGCAGGCGACCTTGTTCGGCCTGCGCACGATGGGCGCGTTCCGCGCGTGAGGGCCGGGCGCGTGCGTTCGGCAGCCGCGCGCGAGGCGGCGCAATTGCAAAGCGCGCTGCCGCTGCTCCATCCGGCGCTCGCCGATCCGTCGGGCGGATCGCGCGCCAGCCTGATCCATCACTGGCCGGGCTTCGTCGCGGCCGAGGATTGCGACGATCTGATCGAAGGCGTCGATCCGACCCGCGTCTGGCGTCATCGCGTGATGGATCCGCGCCAACCCGGCGGCCGGCTCGACCCCGCGATCCGCAACGCGAAATCCGCCGACACGAGTCTGGTGCGAAGCTCGATCCGGGCGCTGATGCAGCGCGCCGTGCAGGAGAAGATCCAACCCAGCTTCGGCCTCGAGATCGAGTGGATCGAACAGCCGCAACTGCTGGTCTACGAAACCGGCGGCCACTATGCGCCGCATCCCGACACCGGGCCGGGCCGCGTTGCCGGGCTGCGCGACGCCGATCGCGACGTCAGCGTGATCCTCTATCTCAATGACGGGTTCGACGGCGGCACGCTGCTGTTTCCCGACCTCGCGGTCGAGCTGCAGCCCGCGCCCGGCCTGCTCGTCGCCTTTCCGTCCGACCCGCGTTTTCTTCACGGCGCGCTGCCGGTCACGCGCGGCCTGCGCCTGGCGATCGTGAGCTGGATGAAAGCGGTCGGCACGGTGCAGTCGGCGCCACTGCCGCCCGGCTTCGCACCATGAGTCGCGGTCTCGCAGTCGCGGCCGAGCCCGACGGGGCCGGCATCGACGCCGCGATCGAGGCGTTTCGCGCCGGACGGCTGGTGCGCGCGGAACGGCTGACGCGCGCGATCCTGCGCCAGCATCCGGGTGAGGCGCGCGCCCGATCGCTGCTCGCGCTCCTGTTCCCGGAAGAAATCGACACGCCGTCCGTGCCGGCGATTGCCATCGCGTCACGGCCGGGCGACGCGCCGCCGATCGAGCGCGACGCGCCGCACCATCCGCTGCAGGTCGCCGACGCGCTGCGGCAAAGCAGCCGCAGCCGGGCGCGCGCCTTTCTCGCGGCGCATCTCGAGCAGCACCGGGACGACGTCGCCGCGCGGCTGCAGGCGCAGTCTTTTGCCGCCGAAGCGGGCGCGTTCGACAGCGCGCTCGAGCTGACCCCCGACGCGCCGCGCGGCGATCCGGACAAGGCGCGAAAATTCGCCACCAACCTGCTGCGGCTCGGCCTGGCGCGGCAGGCGCATGTGCAGGGCGAACTCGATGACGACCTGCCGAATCTGTTTCTCGTGGCGCTGGCGCGGTTCGAAGACATGCAACCTGCCGCGACGCGCGTGACGATCGACACGATGGCGCGGCTCGACCCGACCAGCGCCTGGACGCGGCTGGCCCGCGCGCTTGCGGCCATGCAGGCGGGCGATCCGCAGGATGCCGGCTTCCAGCTGGCGCAGGCCTCGGTGGCCGCCGACCAGGAAACCGCGCGCGGCCTCGCGCATCCGGCCTTGTCGCGCTTCGTCGCGCTGCTGTCGGGCTGGTTCGGCGGCGACGACCTCCATGCCCGCGCAGCGCGCATGCGGAGGGCGCTGGAAGGCCTGCCCCAGCTCGCACGGTGGCGCGGCCGTGTGCGGCGGCTGGTGCCGGAACCGGTGCCCGATTGGCAGGTCGCCTGGATCCTGCGCGACGACGTCGTCGACTGCCTCGCCGACGCGGTCACCGAGATCGCGCCGGACCAGACCGTCCTCGACATTCTGCCGGGCTCGGGTCTGACCTCGCTGCTCGCCGCGCTCGCCGGCGCGCGTGTCTTCGCGCTGGTCGGTCATCCCGGCCACGCCGCGACGCTGCAGGCCTTCTTCGCCGACAACCTGCCGCCCGACGCTCAGGATCGCGTGCAGCTGCTGCAGACCGGCGCGCCGCTCGATCGCAGCGCGATCGGTGGCGGCTCGGCCGACTGGATCATCGCCGAGCCCGCGCCACCCTGCCTGCCGCATGCACGCTTGTTCGAAAGCGCGTCCTATTGGGCCGCTGCGCTGGGATCCAAGGCGACGCGGTTTCTGCCCGACGCGATCGAATTCCAGTTCGCGTTGGCCAGGGGCGCGCGCCGCCCGACCGCGACGCGCATGACCAAGCTCGGCGAGGTGCGCTTCGGCCGCTTCGCCTGGTCCGGCGCCGCGCTGCGCGTGACCGAGCGGAGCAACGGGGCGCTGCACGCGCCGCTTTGCGTGCGCATCGCGCTCGGCACCGTGCCGAACGGCGCGTTGCTGCAGCTGGGCGCGGTCGGTGACGCGACGCATGTCGAAGTGAAGCAGCGCCTCGCGTACGGAAGCGCGCAGCTCGACGGTGCGACCTTGCAGCTCGCGTTCGAGCCCGAGACGGGCGAACGCGGCCCCGCCGCGCCCGACCCGCGCGCGAGCGCATCGGTGCTGCTCGCGCCCGACGATCTGCTCGCCTTCGCCGCCGCGCCCGAACCGAAACTGCAAGACGCGCGATGAGTCTTGCCACCGGATCGCCTCGCCCGCGCCGCTGGTCGGTCGCGCTCGGCACGACGCTGGCGATCCTGGCCGGACTGTTGGTGGCGCTGGCCGAGCAGCAACGGCTTGCCGGTCCCGCGCCGGGGCCGATCGCCGGCGCCGAGTTCGAACAGCGCGTCTTCACAATTTTGAGCCAGCCCGGCTTTCTCGAACGCGCGATGCAGGCCGCGAAGCTCGGCCGCGAACGCGAGACGCAGCGCAGCTGGCGCGCGCTGCTCGCCAGCGAGCCGGCGCTGATCGAGCCGCGCGGCCCGTTGACGATTGCGGTCGGCCCCGCCGGCGCCAGGCGAAGCGCGCTCGTGTTCCTCGATTACAACTGCCCGCATTGCCGCCATCTCGAGCACGAGCTCGCGACGCTGCGTGCAGCGCAGCCCGATATCCGCATCGTCGCGCTGCCGGTTGCGATGCTTCGCCCGTCGAGCGGCACCGCCGCGCTGACGGTTTTGGCGGCGGCGCGTCTCGGCCACGGCGCTGCGCTGCACCAGGCCGTGCTGACGCAGGACGGCGAAGCCAACGACGCGGTGCTGCGCGACGCGGCGCAGCGCGTCGGACTCGACTGGGACGAGCTGCTGAAGGCGCGCGACGGCGACGAGGTCAAAGGCGAGATGGCGCGCATCGCTGCGCTGGCGCAGCGTCTCGGCGTGCAGGGAACCCCCGCCTCGTACCTGTCGTCGGGCGAGGTGATCGGCGGCGCTGCCGGATCCGCCCGCTTCCTCGCCGCCTGGGCGCAGCCATGAATCCACCTCTTGCCTGGGCCGCGCCGGCCGTCGTCGCGTTGCTGCTGGCCTGGTGCCTGTTCGAAGGCGAGTCGTGGCGCGAACGCGCCTGGGCGATTTGCGCCGGCGCACCGTCGGCGCGCGATCGCGGCGTCGCGGCACGCCGCGCGCTGCATCGCCTGCTGCTGGCCGCTGTCGCGATGCCGATGCTGCTCGCGCTGCTGGCGACTCGCGACGCCGGCGCGCCGCGCATCTGGCTCGCTTCGTTGCTCGTCCTGCTCATCGCGCACGGGCTGACGATCGCGGCGACGATCGACGAGGGCGCAAGCGAAATTCCCGATGTGGTGACGGTGCCGCTGCTGGCGCTGTCCCTGCTCGCGAGCGGCAGCGGCGCGCTCGACGGCGGTTTCGTCACGCCGCGGCTGGCGGCGCTGGGCGCGGGCGCGGGGCTCGCGCTGGGCGGGTTGCTGCCGGCGCTGCTCGGTCGCGGTTTGCATTCGGTCGGTGGTGCCGACGTGCTGCTGCTGGGCGCGATCGGCGCGACGATCGGCGTTTCCGGTCTGGCGGTGACGGTGGTGGTCGCGGGCGCCGCGACGACGCTGCTACGTCCGTTGCTGCAGCGCGACGACGGTGCGCTGCCCTACGCGCCCGGTCTCGCGCTCGGTTTTGGCCTGGGTGCTGCGGTCGCGCTCTGGCTCAGCGCGTAGCCATCCTGGCGGGCGCATTTTTATCTGACGCATTTTTCTGGGGCGAGCTCTGGCCGATCAGGGCCAGCGGCTTCGCCTTGCCGGGCGGAATCGGCAATTGCTCGGCAGGCATGCCGACCTTGGTTTCGGTCGTTTGCGGACGCCGTGCCTTCTTATCCACCGAGGGCGCGTAGCTCGAAGCGCCGACGCCAATAGATAGGACCGCCACGATGCACGTGGTGGCCAGGATTTTACCCAGCATGTTCGATTTCCTTCCCTGCGCTACAAACAACCCGCGATCGTTCGTTTGGTTTCGGACGCGCCGCGCGGAGCGGACTTGCGCCAGGCGCCGGAGCGGATTAGCGAGCCGAAGGAACTTTTCAGGAGCGTTGCGGATGCGCCGTCCGTTGGCAGGACTTCGGATTATCGCGGTCGAGCAATACGGGGCCGGTCCGTTCGGCTCGATGTATCTCGCCGATCTCGGCGCCGACGTGATCAAGATCGAGAATCCGGCGACCGGTGGTGACGTCAGCCGCACCACCGGACCGTATTTCCTCGGCGACAACGATTCGTTGTTTTTCCAGACGTTCAACCGCAACAAGCGCTCGCTGACGCTGGACTTGAAACAGCCCGCCGCGCGCGACGTGTTCGCAAAGCTGGTCGGCCAAGCCGATGCGGTGATGAACAATCTGCGCGGCGACCAGCCGGCCAAGCTCGGTCTCGACTATGCGTCGTTGCGTGACATCAATCCGCGCATCGTGTGCGGTCACCTGTCGGGCTATGGCCGCGACGGTCCGCGCGCGTCATGGCCGGCCTACGACTATCTGATGCAGGCCGAAGCCGGCTTCATGCACATGACCGGTGATCCCGCGCACGAGCCGATGCGGTTCGGCCTGTCGATGGTCGATTACATGACCGGCATCACCACCGCACTCGGCCTGCTCGCGGCCGTGTTCGGTGCGCGCAACGGCGGCACGGGCGGCGACGTCGACGTGACCTTGTTCGACACCGCCGTGCACCAGCTGTCCTATCCCGCCACCTGGTATCTCAATGAAGGCGACGATGTCGGCCGCAAGAGCCGCAGCGCACATCCTTCGACCGTGCCGTGCGAGATCTATCCGACCGAAGACGGTTGGGTCTTTATCATGGCGATGCTGCCGAAATTCTGGGAAGCGGTGGCGACTTCGGTCGGAAAGCCCGAACTTGCCGACGACCCGCGTTTCGTCGACGCCAACGCGCGCCGCGTCAATCGCGTCGTGCTCGAGACCGAGCTCGATCCGCTGTTCCGCACCAAGCCGACCGGGCATTGGCTCACGCTGTTGCAGGGCAAATGCCCGATCGCGCCGGTGCTGACGTTGGGGCAGGCGCTGGACAATCCGTATCTGCGCGAGACCGGGCTGGTGCAGCCCCATCCGCATCCGCATCGCCAGGACATGGCGATGCTCGCCTCGCCGATCAAAATCGACG
>JAQGIE010000224.1 GCA_028291365.1 Rhodospirillales bacterium | reverse complement strand
CGACGCCGACGGCGTTTCGACCGACGTGGTCGCCGATGCCGGCACCGCTTCGGTGCACACGATCGCGGTGCTCAAAGGCGTGCTCGCCACCGACCTCAGTCAGCTCGTGCAGGCGCCGCACGAAGGTGACCTCGAACTCAGCGCCTCCAACCTGACCCTCGCCGCGACCACCGCGGCCGACCATATCGAGATCAAGTCGATCGCCCAGTCCGGCGACGTCGTCACGGGCTTCACGCCGGGCGTCGACCGGCTTGATCTCGGCCCGATCGATCGCGCGCAGCTGTCGCTGGCCCGCAACGCTGACGGTGTTTCGACCGACCTGGTGGTCGGCGCCGGCACCACCGCTTCGCACGTGCTGGTGACCTTGAAATCGGTGGTGACCAGCGACCTCACGCAGGTCATCGGCCCGGCGCCGGTCCAGCCGACGCCGCTGGCGGCGCCGAATGCGACGGTCGCAGCCACCGGCGGCGCCGACCTGTTCATCGTCACCTCGCTGACCTTGGCCGGCGACACGATCGTCGGCTTCACGCTCGGCCAGGATCGGCTGGCGCTGGTCGACGGGCTCAATCCGTCGCGCCTGTCGCTGGCCAAGGACGCCGACGGCACCTCGACCGACGTGATCGTCGATGCCGGCGGCAGCTCCGCACATACGCTGGTCAAGCTTGCGGGCGTGCTGACCACCGATATTAACGCCATCTTCCTGCATCACGAGCCGCATGGCGGCGGGTGGAGCGTCTGATGAGCGCGCTCCCGGCGTTGCAGCCAAGATTGGAAACCGGCGCGCGTGATGCGCCGCGCGTGATGATCGTCGACAGCGACCGGCAGGCGCGCGGCATGCTCGCCGCCTATCTCAGCCGCGAGGGATTTCGCGTCACCGAGGTCGGCAACGGCCGCGCCATGTTGACGGCGGCGTCGGTGGGCGCGGTCGATCTCGTCGTGCTCGAACCGTCGCTGCCGGGCGAAGACGGGCTGGCGCTGTGCCGCGAGCTGCGGCGCCGCGGTGACGTTTCGATCGTGATGCTGAGCGCCATCGCCAGCGACACCGACCGCATCGTCGGGCTGGAGCTCGGCGCCGACGACTATCTGACCAAGCCGTGCAATCCACGCGAATTGCTGGCGCGCATCCGCGCCGTGCTGCGCCGGGTGCGGCTGTCACAAAGCCTGGCGCAGCCGGTCGAGGCGCAAATCTATCGTTTCGAAGGCTGGACGCTCGATGTCGGACGCCGCCAGCTCCTGTCGCCGTCGCGGGCCAGCGTGCCGGTGTCGGGCGCGCAGCTGATCCTGCTGCAGGCGCTGGTGGCGCGGCCGATGAAGATCGTGACGCGCGACATGCTCAACGAGCTCGTCTCCTCGCGTCGCAACGCGGGCCCGTTCGGCCGCTCGGTCGACGTGCAGATCAGCCGCCTGCGCGGCCGGCTCGGCGACAACGGCCTCGAACCGCGCATGATCAAGACGGTGCGCTTCAGCGGCTACGTGTTCTCGGTGCCGGTCGAAGCCGATTCCGCCTGACCCCGGCCGGCCCGATCGCAATGCCGTACCACAATGATTACGACCGCGGATGCAAGTACGAGCTGCAGCTGACCCTGCAGCGTCAGGCCGGCCGGCGTCGCGCCCTGAACTGGCTCGCCGCGCTGGCGCCGCCGGTGTTCCGACTCGTCACTCGCCCAGCGGCAATCGCACCGTCGCGACCAGCCCGTGCGAAGCGCGCGACGCCAGCGTGACGTCGCCGCCATGGGCGCGCACCAGCGTGCGCACGACGGCGAGGCCGAGCCCGATGCCGCCGGTCTCGCGGTTGCGCGACGGTTCGGTGCGATAGAACGGTTCGAAGACGCGCTCCAGCTCGTGATCCGGCAGGCCCGGCCCGTCATCCTCGATGCACGTCACCGCGTCGTCGCCTTCGCGCGCCACGCTCAGCCGCGCCACGCCGCCATACTGGATCGCGTTGTCGATCAGGTTGGCGAACAGCCGGCGCAGCGCCGCGCCGTCGCCTTCGACGATCAGGGCCGGCGCATCTGCGAGTTCGACCTGGGCGCCGGTCACCCGCATGTCTTCGACCAGGCTTTCCAGCAGCGAGGCGAGGTCGATGCGCTGGCGCGGCCCCGCATCGCTTTCGTCGCGCACGAAAGCCAGCACGCCCTGCACCATCGCCTGCATCTCGCGCAGATCGGCAAGCGCCGGATCGCGCAGGGCGGGCGGCGCCTGCTCGAGCCGGAAGCGCAGCCGCATCATCGGCGTCCGCAGATCGTGCGCGATCGCCGCCAGCATCGCGGTGCGATCGCCGACATAGCGCAGCAGCCGTTCCTGCATGCGGTTGAACGCGGTGATGGCGAGGCGCAGTTCGCTCGGTCCTGACGGCGTCAGCGGCGGATGGTCGAGCTGCTTGCCCAGCCGGTCGGCCGCGGTGGCGAATTCGCGGATCGGCTTGGCGAAACGCCGCGCCGAGAACGCGGCGAGCAGCGCCATCGCGGCGGCCGAGACGACGAACCACAGCACCCGCCGCCGCTCCCACGCCGACAGGAACGGCTCGTACTCGGGTTCGACCACCGCCCATTCGCCGCTCGGCAGATGCAGCGCGGCGACGAACGGACCGTTGATCCAGGGGCGCGCGAACATGCCCGCCGGATTGCGTTGCGGCGAGCCGTGAAGTTCGCGGCGGACCAACGCGTCATGGATGGTCTCGGTGAGCACCACGTCGGAGGGCGGCACCCGCAGCAGCTGCGCCAGCAGGTCGCGTCGGCCATCGATGCCGCCATGCTGGGCCGGCGGCCTGGCGCGCACCTCGCGCTTGAGCGCCTCGCCCCGCGCCGGCTGCACCGTCGCGCCCTGCAGCCGCTCGGCCACGTCGCTCAGCTCGTAGAGTTCGGGCGGCGGCGGCGGCAGCAGCAGCACCACCGCGACGATGATCGCCTGCGCCACCAGCACCGCAGCGAACAGCAGCAGGAACAGCTGCAGCCCCAGCGTAAAACGCAACCGCTTCATCAGCATCAGCGCGCGGCTTTGGGCGTGACTTTGGCGTCCAGCATGTAGCCTTCGCTGCGGACGGTGCGGATCATGTCGCCTTTGTCGCCCAGCTTGCGGCGCAGCCGGCTGATCTGCACATCGACGGCGCGGTCGAACGCGTCGGACTCGGAGCCGCGCGCATATTCCAGCAGCTGGTCGCGCGTCAGCACGCGCTGCGCCCGTTCCAGCAGCACGCGCAGCAGGCCGAACTCGCCGCCCGACAGATAGACGGTGACGCCGGCCGGCGACAGCAGCTCGCGCCGGATCAGGTCGAGCGTCCAGCCGGCAAAGACCAGCATCGTCGCTTCGCGCGGTTCGCCCGTCTCTTCCAGCTCGCGCGTGCGGCGGCGCAGCACCGCCCGCACCCGGGCCAGCAGCTCGCGCGGCTCGCACGGTTTGGCCAGATAGTCGTCGGCGCCGAGTTCCAGCCCGACCACCCGGTCGGTGGTCTCGCCCATGGCACTCAGCATGACGACGCGTGGTCCGTTCTCGGCGATCAGGCGGCGGCAGATCGACAGGCCGTTCTCGCCCGGCAGCATGACGTCGAGGATCACGAGGTCGTATCTGGAGTCGACCATGGCCGCCTCCATCGCGCGCGCATCGGCGGCGCCGTCGACGGTGAATCCGTGCTGGACCAGGAAGTCGCGCACCAACGCGCGCACGCCGGGATCGTCATCGACCACCAGGATGCGGGCGTTGTCGTCGAAATCTGCGCGGTCAGGTCGAGCCATGGCGTCGGCACCGGCTGGAGGGGCCAGGGCTGCAGGCTGGCAGCTTCTCTCGCCGAGACAAGCCTCGGGGTCGACGGACATTTGGGTTTCTCCCAATTGGCGGGTCGCCGGACCATGGACCGGGCATGTTGCGGCGGGATGTCCGGACCGGGCGGCCGGGACGTTCTGTGTTGCAGCGGCGAAACAAAGCCGGGCGGCAGCGTGTCGCGTGCGACAAGCCGACTCAGGCCCGTCGCGCTACCGTCGATTCAGGGGTTGTGCTGTTGATCTTCCGACCGATTATTTGATCGCCCGTCGCTCGACGAGTCGCGCGAAGTCACGCCGGAAGAATTTCATGCCGCATGCCTTGCTCCAGAAGGAGCGCAACCGCTTCGTCGGGTTCTCGTTCGCCACGGCGCAGCTGTTGCTGGAACTCGACGCGACCAACCGCATCGTTTACGCCGCCGGCGCCTCGTTCCAGATCGCCGAGACCTCGGCCCAGCTGGTCGGCCGTCCGATCGAATCGATCGTGGCGGCGCGCGACGTCGGATTTCTCGGCCATATCCTGCAGCGCTATCGCGAGGCCCGCCCCGGCCAGCTGGTCCGTGTCGCGCTGAAGCGCGACGGCAAGCCGGACCAGGATTTCCTGGTCGGCGGCTGCGTCGTCGACGCGACGCCGGGCCAGCTCTATCTCGGCCTGGTTCCCGCCTTCGGCGTGGCGCGCGCGCTCGCCGGCAGCGCCGCCGGCCTCGCCGACGCGGCAGCGACGATGGCGGGCGACGGCGATCCGGCGCTGACGCTCTACGCCGCGCCCGGCCTCGCCGATCGCGCCGGCTCGGATCCCGACCTGTCGGAGCGCGTGGGCGAAGAGATCCACGCCTATCTGCGCTCGGTGTCGCTGGGCGGCGAATACGTCACCGATCTCGCACCCGGCCGCTACGGCCTGCTGCGCGCGGCCGACGTCAGCGACGGCGAAATCGCGGCAAGCGTCGCCGCGATCCTGGCCCAGGCCGAGCTCGAGCCCGCCGGCCAGCTCTTCAACATCCGCTTCGACGCGGCAGCGCTCAACAGCGAGGACGCGGCCCGCGCGCTGACCTACACGATCGAGAAATTCGCGCGCAGCGACCCGACCGACTTCACGCTGCGCAGCGTGCAGGACGCGGTCGCCGAGATGATCGGCGATTCGGTGTCGCTGATGCAGTCGGCGCGGTCGGTGCTGACCGAAGGCACGCTGGAAGTCGCGTTCCAGAAAGTGGTCGAGATGCGCAGCGGCGAAACGCATCATTGCGAAGCGTTGTCGCGCTTCAGCGGCATCGAGTCGGTCGCGGACTTCGTTCGCTTCATGGAAGATTCGGGCATCGTCCAGGATCTCGATCTGCTGGTGGTCGAAAAAGTGTTCGAGCAGCTGGCCGACATGAAGAAGACCGGCTGGCGCCCCAAGGTCGCGGTCAATCTGTCGGGCCGCTCGATCCAGAGCGACATTTTCCGCGGCCGTCTGATCGCGCTGGGCGAACAGCATCTCGATCTGCGCGCGCAGATGCTGTTCGAACTGACCGAGACCTCGTCGATCGTCACGATCGAATCGACGGCGCGCTTTCTGCAGGAGCTGACCAGCCACGGCCACGCGATCTGCCTCGACGATGTCGGGGCGGGTTCGACCAGCCTGCAGATGCTGCGCGCCATGCCGGCGCATTTCATCAAGCTCGACGGCAGCGTCGTGCACGGCGCGGCGCGCCCGGGCGGCGATCACACGCTGTTCAAGGCGCTGGTCGACCTGGCGCGCGGCAAAGGCGCCGAACTGATCGCCGAACAGATCGAAACCGAAGCCGACGCGCGCTTCTGCGCCCAGGCCGGCGCGCGGTTCGGCCAAGGCTGGCTGTTCGGCAAAGCCTCGCCCGAAGCGCTGCGCCAACGCGACAAGTCAAAGCCGATCGATCTCGCCTGGGGCTGAATTCCCCGCAACAGCGGGGATCCAGAGTCGGCGTGTGGCGATCCAACAGTTGCGATGCGGATGCACCTGGATCCCCGCTTGCGCGGGGAATTGCGGCTACTCCGCGGGGAATTGCGGTTACGGTCCGCCTTTGCCGCCGACGGCGCCGTAGACCTGCCCCGTCGAATAGCTCGCCTCGGCCGACGCCAGCAGCACGTAGATCGGCGCCAGTTCGGCCGGTTGGCCGGGGCGTTTCATCGGTGTGTCGGCGCCGAACTCGGGCAGCTTGTCGGGGAACTGCCCGCCGCTCGGCTGCAGCGGCGTCCAGATCGGGCCCGGCGCCACCGCATTCACGCGAATGCCTTTTTCGGCGAGCTGCTTCGCCAGGCCTTTGGTGAAGATCATGATGCCGCCTTTGGTGACGGCATAGTCGAGCAGATCCTGCGACGGATCGTACGCATTGACCGACGACGTGTTGATGATGGTCGCGCCCGGCTTCAGATGCGGCACCGCCGCGCGCGTGATCCAGAACATCGCGTAGAGATTGGTCTTGAAGGTCCAGTCGAGATCTTCGTCGGAAATTTCGGTGATCGATTTGTGCGGCTTCTGCCGCGCCGCGTTGTTGACCAGGATGTCGAGTCCGCCCAGCTCGCGCACCGCGTCGTCGACCAGCTTGCGGCAGAAGGCCTGGTCGCGAATGTCGCCGGGCAGCGCCACCGCTTTGCGACCGGCGGCGCGGATCAGCTCGACCACTTCCTTCGCATCGGGTTCTTCGACCGGCAGGTAATTGATCGCGACGTCGGCGCCTTCGCGCGCAAAGGCGATCGCGGCGGCGCGACCCATGCCGGAATCGCCGCCGGTCAGCAGCGCCTTGCGCCCGGCAAGCCGTCCCGATCCCTGGTAACTCTGCTCGCCGTGGTCGGGGCGCGGATTCATTTTGCCGGCGAGGCCCGGCCACGGCTGTTCCTGTTTCGGAAAAGGCGGCTTGGGATATTCGCTGACCGGATCGACCAAGGTCGGTTTCGGCTTTGCCGTGCCGGGTGCGGCACCACCGCCCTGCTGCTGCGCCGATGCCGTGCCGCCGACCGCAGCGGCGAGCCCGGTTGCGAGGCCGCCGACGACAAGCCGGCGCGTCGGATCGTGATCGTTGAAATTCATCGCGCACTCCTGGGGAAATTGCTGCTGTTCCTGCGCGAGGCAACACGCAATGGCGGCCGCAGGTTCAGCGCCACGGCTGGCGCGAACATGACAATGGACAGGCGTCTGCGCGCTTGACCGCCTCCGCGCCTTCGCGCTCTACGCTGCTGTAGATCCCATGGTTGGTGAGGCGCTGATGTCGCATAGCGAACTGAACGACACCGGGTCCAAGAAAGCGCCCTGCGCGATCACCGGCCGCGCGCGGCCGAAGCGCGATCTCGTCGCGCTCGACACGATGCGCCCGTCGCTCGCCGACCGGATCAGGCAGGACCATCCCGAGCTGGCTGCAGACGCCCTGATCAGTCGCGCCGAGATCGCCCGCTACCGCGCCATCTATGTCGAAGAGCTGCTGCAGGCCGAGCACGGCGAGTTCACCGACCTCGATCGCCAGGTCGCCGAAAGCATCGCCGCGCAGGACACGATCGCCGAGAACGTCGAGGAGGAATATGACGACCGCCGCTCGCTGGGCGAGATCCTGTCGGATCATCTCGCCAGCTTCGGCGGCAGCTGGAAATTCCTGATCTCGTTCGCGCTGGTGCTGGTGGTGTGGATCGCCTGGAATTATGTGCGCGGCGACGGCGCCTTCGATCCGTTCCCGTTCATTCTGCTCAACCTGGTCCTGTCCTGCCTCGCGGCGGTGCAGGCGCCGATCATCATGATGAGTCAGAACCGGCAAGAGTCGAAGGACCGGCTGCGCGCGTACAACGACTATCGCGTCAACCTCAAAGCCGAACTCGAAATTCGCCACCTGCACGAAAAGATCGATCACCTCATCTCGAAGCAGTGGCAGCGTCTGGCCGAGATCCAGCAGCTGCAGCTCGAGATCATGCAGGAAAAGCGGCTGCGCTAGATGGACTCGGAGGTCCGCGCCGGTCGCACCATCGCAGCGCTGTGGCGGCGCGCTGCGGCCGGCATCGTCGACGCGCTGCTGCTCGGCCTGCTCGGTGCCGCGCTCGGCCTGGTGTTCTTCACGCCCTTGTCGCGCCTTGCGGCGGCGGGGCACTTGGTCGGGTTCTCAATCGCCCTCATCTATGCCGGCCTGTTTGAAAGCCGGTGGGGCGGTGGCTCGATGCCGGGCAAGCGATTGCTGGGACTGAGGGTGGTCGATCGCGACGGTGCGCTGCTGGCACCGTGGCGCGCGTTTCTGCGCGCCGGAATTTTCAGCGCGCTGCTTTTGTGCACCGGACTCGCCTGGTTCTTCGACCGGCGCGCGCCGGTGATCGACGTGGCGCTGAACGATCTCGGCATGCTGCTGACGGCGGCGATTCTGTGGCTGTTCCTGTTCAATGTGCGCACACGGCAAAGCCTGCACGATCTGGCCGCCGGATCGTATGTCGTGCACGATCGCAGCGTGCCCACGCCGACGGGCGTGCCGCGCCCGGCGCTCATCGCGACGTCCATGTGCGTGCTTGCGCTGCTGGGACTGTTTGGCACCGGCCTCTGGCGTACCGCCACCGCCACGCCCGATCCACAGCAGGACGCCGCGATCGCGGCGCTGGAATCGCGTCCCGACGTGGCGCACGCGCATGTCTTCATCTCGCATGCGGTCGGCGAACCTGAGACGGCGATCCTGTGGGCGTGGATGGCGGCGCCGATTCTCGACCAGAATTCGGTCGCCGCGTCGATCGCTGCGACGGTTCGCGAACGGTCGCCGTCGCTGCTGCAGGGCCGGCAAGTCCGCGTGCGGCTGATCCGCAGCGTCACGCTCGGTTTTTTCTTTTATACGGGCGCGAACCAGGTGGTCGACTTGCCCGGCGACGGGCCGGCGTAACAACCCGGCCGGGTGCGGCGAACTGCCTCTCATGCAAAACGCCCCCCGTCCGATGTCCGCGCGAGTCCTGATCGGCGTCGCCTCGCTCGGCCTCCTGCTCGCGCTGGTCGCGGTGCTGATGCTCGGCGCCGCGCCGCTGGTCTATCGCACCGGCCTGCAGCCCTTGCCGGTGAGCTTCCTGCTGCTGCGCAACGGCGTCTATGTCGCCGGCGGGGCGGCGGTCCTGTCGCTGATCGCGCTGATCGGCTGGCGTCAGTACGGGCGCGCGCTGCGGCGGCTGGTGCCGGTCGCGCTGGTCGTCAGCGCGGTGGTGGGCGTGGTGCCCTTCACCTTTTTCAATCCGCGCAATCCGCCGCCGCCGATTCACGACATCACCACCGACACGACAAACCCGCCGAGCTTTGCCGCGGTGCTGCCGCTGCGCGCGGCCGCCAACGCGAGCAACCGGGCCGAGTACGCGCCCGCCGACGCCGAGGTGCAGCGGCTTGCCTATCCCGACATCGCGCCGGTGACGAGCCGGCTCGAACCGCCGCAGGCTTTCGCCCGGGCCCTCGACGCGGCCCGCGCCATGGGCTGGACCGTGGTGGCGCAGGATCCCGCCGCCGGACTCATCGAGGCGAGCGACACCACCTTCTGGTTCGGCTTCACCGACGACGTCGTCATCCGCGTCGCCGCCGCCCCGGACAGTGGCGGCAGCCGCATCGACGTCCGCTCGTTGAGCCGCATCGGCCGCGGCGACGTCGGCGCCAACGCGAAGCGCATCCGCGCCTACACCGGCAAGCTGAACCAGGGGCTGCGCTAGCGGCCGATCTAGTGATTTGATTTGGCGCGTTTTCCCTCCTCGGGCCGGTAGTTCCTTGGCGGCAAAACGCGCTGGCCGCGAGCGCCGGTCTGGCGTACAAGCCGCGGTTGTTCCCGGACGCGGTGCCCGGGTGCTTTCACGGAAGGAATCATGGCGAAGTCGCAAGGAACGGATCGTCGCGCGGGTCTCAACGACCGATTGAAGAGCGCGGCGGATGCCAAGAAGAAAGTCCTGGCCAAGGCGGCGGCGCGACCCGCTGCCGACGATCCCGCCGTGCAGGCGCGCCTTGCCGAGCGCACCGCCGCCGCTGCCGCCCGCGATCAGCGCCAGGCCAAGCGACAGGCCGATCGTACCGCGCAGGAAGCAGAAGCGGCCGCTGCGCGCGCCGCCGCCAAGCTGGCGCGCGAGCAGGAAGCCGAACAGAAGCTGCGCGACGAAGCCGACCTGAAAGTCGCGCAGAAAGCCGCACGCGATCAGCGCTACGCCGCGCGCAAGGCGCGCAAGTAGGTTTTTTCGTGCATTCACGCGATGCCAGTTGAAAAGCTTCGAACTCTCCTTCGTCGTCCCTGCGGAAGCAGGGACGACGGTCGCTCTACGCCGCGCGCTTGCGACCCAGCACCGTCTTCGGCTCCAGATGCGCTTCCAGTCCGAAGACGCCCATCTCGCGCCCGATCCCTGACTGTTTGAAGCCGCCGAACGGCGCAAGCGGTTCATGCGCCAGATTGTTGATCAGCACGCGGCCTGCCACCAGCTGTGAAGCGATGTCACGCGCCCGACGGTCGTCGCTGGACGCGACATAGGCCTGCAGCCCGTATGTCGTGTCGTTGGCGATAGCGATCGCTTCGTCCTGGTCGCGATATCTGATCACCGACAGGACCGGCCCGAAGATCTCCTCGCGCGCGATCGTCATGTCGTTGGTGACCTCGGTGAACAAAGTCGGCTTGACGAAGAACCCGTGTTCGAGCCCGGCTGGTTTGCCTTCGCCGCCGGCCGACAAGGTTGCGCCTTCGCCGATGCCGATCGCGATGTAGCGCTGCACGCGCTGCCATTGCTTGCGGCTGACCAGCGGCCCGATCTGCGTTTCGGGGTCGTTCGGGTCGCCGACTTTCACCTGCTCGACGGCCTGGCGCAGCAGCGCGACGAATTCGTCGTGGCGCGAGTCGGGCACCAGAATGCGCGTGCCGGCGATGCAGGCCTGGCCGTTATTCATGATGCCGGCCGCCAGCGCGAACGGCACCGCCTGCGCGAAATCGGCGTCGTCGAGGATCAGCATCGGCGACTTGCCGCCCAACTCCAGCGTTACGCGTTTCATCGTCTCGGCCGAGGCGCGCAGGATCGCCTTGCCGACCGCGGTCGAACCGGTGAACGAGATCTTGGCGACGTCGGGATGTGCACTCAGCGCCGCGCCGACCACCTCGCCGCTGCCCTGCACCAGATTGAACACGCCCTTGGGGATGCCCGCCTCGTGCAGCGCGTCGAGCACGATCTGCGTCTGGATTGCGCTCATCTCGCTGGGTTTGATCACGGTGGTGCAGCCGGCTGCGATCGCAACGGCAAGCTTGCCGCAGATGAAGCCCGTATTGCTGTTCCACGGCGTGATGATGCCGACCACGCCAAGCGGCTCCATCACCACTTCGGCATCGTTGATCCAGCGCGTGAACTCGTAGGTTTCGAGGATCCTGGCGGCGTCGAGGAACGACCGCGCCGCGAGCGACGTGCGCCATTTGGTCTGGCTGACCGCGCCGCCATATTCCTCGACCGACGCCGCGATCAGCGCGTCTTCTTTCGCGGCAACCGCGTCGTGCAGCCGGTGCAGCAGCGCGATGCGCTCTTCTTTGCTGGTGCGCGAGAAGCTTCCGAACGCACGCTTGGCGGCGGCGACGGCGAGGTTCACGTCGGCCTCGTTGCCCAACCGCACGCGCCCGATCA
>JAQGIE010000213.1 GCA_028291365.1 Rhodospirillales bacterium | reverse complement strand
CGGTGTCGCGCGCCTGACTGATTTGATCGGGCCGCGGCATCTCGGCTTCGAGCGCAAGGCTCAACCCGGCGCGCGCCAACACGATGCCGCGCCCGTCGAAGATCAGCCCTTCCTGCAAATTCTGGCGCGCGACGAGACGCTGCAGCACGAATTCGAGTTCAGGCAGGTTGGTGACCGGCGCCTGGTCGAGCAGCAGCGCGACCGTCCGCGCATCGGCTTGGATCGTCTTCTTGTGTTCTTCGAGATAGGCCTGCGCGACGGCGAGCGACTCGCCGACCGCGGTTCGCACGCGGTCGCCGAACCAGGTCTGCACGCCGAAGTGAAAGAACACGGCCGAGAAGATCGCCATCAGGATCGCCGGCGTGACGGCCAGCATGCCGAAGACGAACACGAACCGGCCTTGCAGGCGCGTACCGGCTTCGCCGCGGCGGCGGCCCGAATAAAGCTGCAGCAAGCGCGGCGCAAGCAACGCGCCCAGCGCAAGCAGGATCACGAGATCGGCGATCAGCAGCACGAAGACGGTGCGCGGATGGCCGAACGGCGTGATTGCGGTCAGCGCGGCATAGGTGACGCCGCCGGCCACGATCGCCAGCACGACGAGCACGATTGCGAGCTTGTTGCCCAAACCCACGCGCGTGCTCCAGGCAGCGATGCGCCGGCGGAGCGAATTTGTCGGAGCGTTGATGGAGGAGCTTGTCATTGATGGCAATCGACGCGCCGTCGAAGACCTCGTTCGAAGCCCCAAGCACGTCACGGATACTTTAGGCCCCGCACGACCTGGATGTCCAATTCGCGGATCTTCTTCCGCAACGTGTTGCGGTTCAGGCCCAATAGTTCGGCGGCCTTGATCTGATTGCCCCGCGTTGCGGCCAGGGTCAGCGTGATCAAAGGCCGTTCGACCTCGGTCAACACGCGGTCATAGATGCCCGCGGCCGGCAGTCCCCCGGCATGGGCCTGGAAATACTCGCGCAGATGCCGCTCGACGGCGCCTGACAGGCCTTCGCCATTGGGGCGCGCTTCGACCGACGGGGCCGGTGCCGGGGCCAGGTCGGTCAGCTCGGACTCGATCACATCGGGCCCGATCGACTCCTGGGCGTAGAGCGCACACAGGCGCCGCACCAGGTTCTCCAGCTCGCGGACATTGCCCGGCCAGGCATGCGACTTGAGCCGGTCGAACGCCGCCGGCTCGATCGTCTTGCCCTGCAGCCCGTCGCGCTCGGCAGCGGCGACGAAATGACGGACCAGCGCTGGGATATCCTCGGTGCGCTCGCGCAGCGGCGGCAGGCGGATCGGCACCACGTTCAGGCGATAGAACAGATCTTCGCGGAACAGGCCCTGGCGGATCAGCCCGCGCAGGTCGCGATGCGTCGCGGCGATGATGCGCACGTCGGCCTTGATCGGCGTGCGTCCGCCGATCGACAGGAACTCGCCCTGCTGCAGCACGCGCAGCAGGCGCGTCTGCGCTTCCGGCGGCATGTCGCCGATCTCGTCGAGGAACAGCGTGCCGCCTTCGGCCTGTTCGAAGCGGCCGACGACGCGCTGGATGGCGCCGGTGAAGGCGCCCTTCTCGTGCCCGAACAATTCGGACTCGATCAGTTCGCGCGGGATCGCGGCCATGTTGACGGCGACGAACGGACCGTTGCGGCGCTTGCCGTATTCATGCAGCGCGCGCGCCACCAGCTCTTTGCCGGTGCCGCTTTCACCCGCGATCATCACGGTCAGGTCGGTCGGCATCAGTCGCGCCATGACGCGATAGATTTCCTGCATCGCCGGCGAACGGCCGATCAGCGGCAGCTGGTCGTCGTGCGGCTCGACGTCGTTGGCGATGTTGCTCGCCGCCGGCACCGCCAGCGCGCGTTCGACGATGGCAAGCAGGTCCTTGAGGTCGAACGGCTTGGGCAGATATTCGAAGGCGCCCCGCTCGTTGGCGCGCACCGCCGTCATCAGCGTGTTCTGCGCGCTCATCACCACGACGCGCAGATCGGGCCGTGTCTTGCGGATGCGCGGCAACAGATCGAGCCCGTTCTCGTCGGGCATCACCACGTCGGTGATGACGAGATTGCCCTGCCCCTCCGACACCCACCGCCACAAGGTCGCGGCATTGCCGGTGGTGCGTACGTCATAACCCTGCCGTGCCAACGCTTGCGTCAGCACGGTACGGATGCCGCGATCGTCGTCGGCGACAAGAATGGTTGCAGGGTTCATGGGTCGGTACTCCGCGTGCGATCGGCCGCCCTACGATCCCCGCTCGCACGGGCAAGATTTTCGTCGGCCACCGGTAGAGAGACGCGAAAAACGGTCCGCCCCGGACGGCTGTCGAACTCGACGATGCCACCATTGTCGGCCGCGATTTTCGCCACCAGCGCCAGGCCGAGGCCGGTGCCGTTGGTCTTGGTCGTCACGAAGGCATCGAACAGATGCGGACGGATTTCGTCGGGGATGCCGGGCCCGTTGTCGGTCACCGTGACGACGAGCGGCAGGTGCACGCGATTGCCGGTGCCCGGCAAGGTCAGGCGCAGCCCCTGCTGATAGGCGGTCGACAGCACGATCTCGCCGCCCACGACGGGCGCGGCTTCGGCCGCGTTCTTGACCAGATTGAGAAACAGCCGGATCAGCTGGTCGCGATTGGCATCGACCGGCGGCAGCGACGGATCATAGCGCTCGATGACGCGCAGATGCCGCGCGAAACCGGCGCCCGCCACCTTGCGCACATGGCCCAGCACCTCATGCACGTTGATCGCTTCGCGCGGCAGCGACGGCTCGTCGGAGAACAGCTCCATGCGATCGACCAGTGCTTTGAGCCGGTCGACCTCGTCGCAGATCAGCCGCGTCAATTCACGGTCGCCGCTGGTCGTGGTCCCCTGCTCCAGCAACTGCGCAGCACCCCGAATCGAGAGCAGCGGATTGCGGATTTCGTGCGCCAGCGTCGACGCCATCGCGGTCACCGAGCGCGCCGCGCTGCGATGAGTCCATTGCCGGTCGAGCTTGTCGGCGATCGAACGTTCGCGTAGCGCGATGGCGACGAACTCGGCCGGCAGCCCGATCGGCGCCACCTGTACCGTCACTTCGCGCTCGCCCAGCCGCGGCAATTCGATGTGCAGTCCGCTTTCGGCGATCGACGCGCCGCTGGCGAAGGCCTGCCGCGCCAGCGCCGCGATGGCGCTTTCGCCCGGCAGCAGACGTTCGAGCGGACGGCCCAGCAGCGACACCGCGCTGACGTCGAAGAACTCCTCCGCTTTCGCGCCGACAAAGCGGATGGTAAGGCTCGAATCCACCGCAAGCACCGCCTGCGGCAGCGCCTGCAGGATCGCAGCGGCGTCGAGCTGCGCCGCTCCGCGCCGGTCCCGGCGCAGCTCGACGGCTGATGCTGCTGAATTTTTAGGCATGATCTTGGACTGGCGCTCCTTTGAGCAAAGACTACCCTTAATGGCGCAACGCACAACAAGAGAAGCCGCCGCGCTGATCGTCGCAGGCGGAACCGGGACCCGGCTGGGCGCCGAACTCCCCAAGCAATACCTGGCCTTAGCGGGTCGGCCTCTGTTGCGGACGACGCTGGAAGCGTTCCTGACCCATCGCGGCATTTGCCGCGTTCAGGTGGTGATCGGCGCCGGCCAGCGCGAACAGTACGACCAGGCGGTCGCCGGGCTGGATCTGCCGCCGCCGGTCGAAGGCGGCGCCTCGCGCCAGGACTCGGTGCGCAACGGGCTCGAAGCGCTGGCTGCTGCCGGCGCGCCGGCGCAGGTGCTGATCCATGACGCTGCGCGTCCGCTGGTGAGTGCTGCGGTGATCGACCGGGTGCTCGACGCGCTCGACGCGCATGAAGGCGCGATCGCCGCCCTGCCCGTCGCCGACACGTTGCGGCGCGAGGACGGAACGCCGGTCGATCGTACCGGCGTGTGGCGCGCCCAGACGCCGCAAGGATTTCGTTTCGCCACCATTCTCGCCGCGCACCGCGATGCGGCGGGCCTGGCCCTGACCGACGACGCCGCGGTGGCGGAACGCGCCGGCCACCACGTTGCGTTGGTGTTGGGCGATGCGGCCAATTTGAAAGTCACGACCATGGAAGACCTCTCCTTCGCCGAGCGGCTCGCGACCCTCAACGACATCCGCACCGGCAGTGGATTCGACGTGCATGTGTTCGGACCGGGCGACCATGTCTGGCTCGGCGGCGTCCGCATTCCGCACGATCAGGGCGTCGTCGCGCACTCCGACGGCGATGTTGCGCTGCACGCCTTGACCGACGCCATTCTCGGCGCCATCGGCGACGGCGATATCGGGCAGCATTTTCCGCCCTCCGACATGCGCTGGAAAAATGCGGCCAGCGACCAGTTCCTCGCCCATGCCAACGAGCTGGTGCGCGCCCGCGGCGGCCGCGTCGTCCATTGCGACATCACCGTGCTCGCCGAGGCGCCCAAAGTCGGTCCGCATCGCGCTGCGATGGTCGAAAAGATCGGGTCGATTCTCGGCCTCGCCGTTGACCGCATTTCGATCAAGGCGACGACGACCGAGGGCGTCGGCTTCGTCGGACGCCGCGAAGGTCTCGCAGCGCAGGCCGTTGCGACGGTGCGTCTGCCGTGAGCGAAGAAGCGAAGATGGAGCAGACGAGCTATCTGCTCCCGCCCGCGGTGATCGCGCTGTCGAAGCAGATGCTGAAGCGCGCGCTCGAGACCAAGACCACGATCGCGACCGCGGAAAGCTGCACCGGCGGGCTGATCGCTGCGGCGCTGACCGAAATTCCCGGCGGCTCGAGCATGTTCGAGCGCGGCTTCGTCACCTACTCGAACGAGGCCAAGACCGGGATG
This sequence comes from Rhodospirillales bacterium, assembly GCA_028291365.1. Taxonomy (GTDB): domain Bacteria; phylum Pseudomonadota; class Alphaproteobacteria; order BOG-932; family Roseiterribacteraceae; genus Roseiterribacter. The sequence continues at coordinate 1,533 of JAQGIE010000213.1, read as the reverse complement.
CTCGGGGTGCCTGCGCATCTGATCGACGATCACGGTGCGGTGTCGGAGCAGGTCGCATGGGCGATGGCCGAAGGCGCACTGGAAAATTCAAAGGCGAGCGTCGCGGTATCGACAACCGGCGTCGCGGGCCCCGATGGCGGCACGCCGAAAAAGCCGGTCGGCATGGTGTGTTTCGCCATCGCGACGCGCAGCCATCCATGCCGTGCCGAGACCATGCACTTCCCCGGCGATCGCGCCCAGGTGCGGCTTGCCTCGGTGGAACATGCGCTGCGCTTGTTGCTCGAAGCGGTGAGCCTGAGCGCTTAGTTCTTTTCTCGTCGTACCTTTTATTTTTTCGTCATCGCTGCGTTCGCAGGGACGACGGATCAGGTTAGCTGCGCGGGCGGCCCCCATAGAGCTGCTTGGCACGCTCTTCGAAGGCGCCGACCATGCGGCGCACGGCTTCGTGAAACAGCGCGCCCATCACCGCGTTCAGCGTCTTCGATCGGAACTCGAAGTCGAGATGGAAGCTCACGGCGCAGCCCGCTTCGTGCGGCTCGAACGTCCAGTCATTATGGAGGTAACGCATCGGCCCCTCGACATATTCGACATAGATGCGGTGCTTGGGTTCGAGCGTAACCTTCGACTTGAAGCGCTCGCGGATCAGCTTCCAGCCGATGATAAGATCGGCCCAGAACACGTTGCCGTCGCGCCTGACGATGCGCGCGCCGATGCACCAGGGCAGGAATTCGGGATAGCGATCGACCGCGGCGACGAGGTCGTACATCTGCTCCGCCGTGTACGGCAGCAGACGCCGTTCCGAATGTTCAGCCACGATCTATTCTGCGGCGGCTAGCTTGGCAGCGCGGGCTTCGCGCAGGCGGCGGAAATCGTCGCCGGCGTGATACGAGCTACGCGTCAGCGGCGATGCCGATACCATCAGGAATCCTTTGGCACGCGCCATCGCCTCATATTGCTGGAACTCTTCCGGCGTGACGAAGCGATCGACCGGCGCGTGTTTGGGCGTCGGCGCGAGATACTGGCCGATGGTGAGAAAATCGACGTCGGCGGCGCGAAGGTCGTCCATCACCTGCCCGACTTCTTCCTTGCTCTCGCCCAGGCCGACCATGATGCCCGACTTGGTGAAGATCGAGGGGTCGATTTCCTTCACCCGTGCCAGCAACTGCAGCGACCCGAAATAGCGCGCGCCCGGACGGATCGACGGGTAGAGGCGCGGCACGGTTTCGAGATTGTGGTTGAACACGTCGGGCCGCGCCGCGACCACGGTCTCGATGGCGCCCGGCTTGCGCATGAAGTCGGGCGTCAGCACCTCGATGGTGGTCGTCGGCGCCGAGCGATGCAGCGCCGCAAAGACCGCGGCGAAGAGCCCTGCCCCACCGTCCGAAAGGTCGTCGCGGTCGACCGACGTCACCACGACATGGCCGAGGCCGAGCTTGCCGACCGCTTCGGCGATGTTGGCGGGCTCGTGCGGATTGAGCGCACCCGGCTTGCCGGTGGCGACATTGCAGATGGCGCAGGCCCGCGTGCAGGTGT
>JAQGIE010000209.1 GCA_028291365.1 Rhodospirillales bacterium | reverse complement strand
GGTCATCTTTCCCGACGGTCAGATCTTGGTGGGCAGCGGCGCTGTCGTCGATCGTAACTCGGTGCTCACCGCATCCCACGTCGTCTATGCGGTTGAGCATGGTGGCGCCGCCACCAGCGTAACCGTCTATCCTGGCCACGATTTCAGCGACCCGCTTGGTTCGTATCGGCCTTCGACATTCACGTATTACCGCGTCGACGCGGACGGCGACGGCAAGCTGACGCCGAGTGACTCCAATGCCGACGTTGCGATCCTGCACTTCACTACGCCGATCGGCGATACGACGGGCTGGTTCGGACTCGATCCCAACTTTGCGGGCGGACCTGCGCACGTCACGGGATTTCCGGGCGTGTACGGCAACCGCATGACCGACGAAGTCGGGCCGGTCACGTACCAAAACGGCGTCCTCACCTGGACAACCCTGAACGTAAACCCCGGCAATTCGGGCGGCCCTGTCTGGGTGCAGGAAGCAGGCGGACCTTATGTCGTCGGACTCGTGTCGACTACCGGATGGGCTTGGTCGACACACAATAGTTATTACGACGCGGTGCTCGCATCGATCCGCGCTGACGACGTGTTGCTCACGGGCACGATCAACACGGTAAAGGGAACTGCGGCCAATGACACGTTGGCCGGTCATGCGGCGCAAAACGACGTCGTCGACGGGCTTGGCGGCCGCGATACGTTTCGCGAGCAGGGCCTGCATACGCGCTGGACTTTGGGTGTAGCCTCGGACGGTTCGCTCAGCATGTCGAGCGGAACTGAAACCGACTCGATTGCGAACGTGGAACGGATTCGCTTCGACGATGGCGTCATTATCCTTGACGCCGGGACCGGACGCACCGACCCGGTCGCAGCCCAAGCCTATCGCCTGTATCAAGCGGCGTTCGCGCGCTCGCCGGATGAAGCCGGGTTGCGCGCGCAGATCAATGCCCTCGAAAGCTCGCTCACGCTGCTGCAGCTCGCGAACAATTTCATCGGCTCCGCAGAGTTCAAGATAAAGTACGGGACCGGTTCGACCGATAATGTGTTTGCGACCGCGCTGTATAGTAACGTGCTCGGCCGCGCGCCTGACGCCGCGGGATTGAAGGTGCAGACCGATGCCTTGGCCAGCGGCCTTGCGCGCGCACAGTTGCTGGTGAATTTCTCGGAGAGCGCTGAGAACGTGACGCTGACCGGCATCAATACGAAGTTTGGTCTTTTCTCGGCCTATCCCGACCCCGCCTACGGTTGATCGCCACGCTGACCGCCCACACGCCCAGCGTCACCACAAACGAAACCGCGCCGGCGACGCTGATCCAGACCAGCGCGTTCCATTCGAACTCGCTGACCTGATACGTCACACCGTCTTCGAGATACGCGACGCTGCCGGTAAACGGTTCGGTCGTGGTCAGGCACCACTGGCGCACCACCGCGAAGGCGATCCATAGCGCCGCGGTGACGAGGGTCAGCGGCCGGACCAACCGCTTCATCGTTACTCCGGCGCCGGCACCAGCTTGATACGCTTCTTCTCGATGCCGAGCGCGAGCTGGCCGTGCTTGAGCTTCAGCGCATCGTCGCCGAACAGTTCACGACGCCAGCCTGACAGTGCCTGGATCGGGGCGTCGTCATCCGCCGCGAGGCGTTCGAGGTCGCTCGACGACGCGAGCAGCTTGGGCGCCACGTCGTGTTCGTCGGCCTTGTAGCGCAGCAGCACTTTGAGCAGCTCGACGGTTGGTCCCAAGCCCGGCGGCAGGTCGATGCGCGGGCTCGGCTTGGGGCACTCGTCGGCCGGCACGGCCAGGCCGCGATTGACCGCGGCGATGATCGCGTCGCCCCATTTGCCTTCGGCGAACCCGCTCGACAGGCCGCGCGTGCGCGCCAGCTTGTGCGCGTCGGTCGGCATCTGCGTCGCGATCTCGAGCAGCGTCTCGTCCTTGATCACGCGGTTGCGCGGCAGGTCGCGCTTCTGCGCTTCGGTCTCGCGCCATGCCGCGAGTTCCTTCAGCACCGCCAGCAGGCGCGGCTTTTCGGTGCGCAGCTTGAGCCGCTTCCACGATTCCTCGGGCTCGAGGCGGAACGTGTTGGGGTCGGTCAGGATGCGCATCTCATCCTGCAGCCACGATTCGCGTCCGTTTTTGGCGAGCTTCTTCGACAGGCGCGCATAGATGGTGCGCAGGTGAATGACGTCGTCGAGCGCATAGGCGAGCTGGCGATCGGTCAGCGGGCGCTGGGCCCAATCGGTGAAGCGGCTGTGCTTGTCGAGCTGCGCACCCGCGAGCTTGTTGACCAAGGTCTCGTAGCTGGCGCTTTCGCCGAAGCCGGTGACCATGCCGGCGACCTGCGTGTCGAAGATCGGCGTCGGCAGGCGGCCGACGCGATGGAAGAAGATTTCCAGGTCCTGCCGGCCGGCATGGAAGACTTTGAGGATGGTCTCGTCGTCCAGGATGGCCTGGAACGCGTCGAGCGAAATATCGGGCGCCAGCGGGTCGATCGCAGCCACCGCATCGGGGCCGGCGACCTGGATCAGGCACAGGCGCGGCCAGTAGGTGCTGTCGCGCAGGAATTCCGTATCGACGGCGACGAAGTCGGCGCCCTGCAGTCCGGCGCAGAAAGCCTCGACCTCTGCGGTCGTGGTCAGGATGGTCATGTCCAGGTCTATACGGGCCGGCCCGCCGCCGGCAAAGCCTCAAGCCCCGTCTCGCGGGCAATGCGGCGAACGGCCCCGCGTTCGCGCCGTTTTCAGGCTAGGTCAGGGTGACATGTCGGACGCCACCTCGATCCCCCGCCAGCCACGCTCGGCCGAGTCCGCTGATGATTCGAGCCTCGGCCCCGCCGAATTGGGCCTGCTTGCATGGTCGCTGGCGCGCCGGCGGGCCCTGCAGCGAGCCGGCATCCACGAATTCGAACTCGATCTGGGGCCGGATCCCGGCGACCAGGGCGAGCTGATCCACCAGCTGCTTGCGGGCAGCGGACCGGAAGGCGCCGCGATCCATCCCGACGATCGCGAGCAGGTGCGCGCGGCGCTGCTGGTCGCGGTCGCAAGCGGGCTCGATCTCGACCAGACCTATCGCGTGCGGCAGGCCGACGGGGCGATCTGCTGGCTGCGCGCCACCGCCAGCGCCGCCGAGCCCGGCACCGGCCGGATCTTCGGCGTCCTGCAGGACGTGACCCAGGTCAGGCAACGCGAAGACGCGCTCGAACACGCGTTGCAGGAAAAGGACCTGCTGCTGCGCGAGGTCGATCATCGCGTGAAGAACTCGCTGCAGCTCACCGCGTCGCTCATCGCGTTGCAGGCGGGCGCGACCGGCGACGAAGAGATGCGCGCCGCCTTCAACGCCATTCGCGGCCGCGTGCAGGCGATCGCGTCGGTTCACGCCAGCCTCTATCGCGAAGAAGCGCCCGGCGAAGTCGATGCGCGCACCTTCCTGACGAGCTTGGTGCACGATCTCGCGCGCGCCGCGCCAAGCCATTCAATTCAGATCGACAGCGACGAAGCCAAATTGCCCGCGGGCGAAGCGGCGTCGCTGGCGATCGCGCTCAACGAGCTTCTGTCGAGCGTGTTTCAGCATGCCTATCCCGACGGACGGGGACCGGTGCGGGTCTCGTTTCGCATCGACGAAACGCGCAAGTTCCGGCTCGAAGTCGCCGACCAGCGAAACCATGCAGGGCAGGGGGCCGACGACGCGGTCGGGATGCGCATTCTGGGCGTGCTGGCGCAGCGCTGGCGCGGCGACATTCACGTCCAGGAAGGCCAGCACGGCAAAGTCTCGGTGCTGACCGGTCGTATCTAAAGCATGATCCGATCGAATTGGATCGGATCAAGCTTTAGAACTTTTGATCTGGCGCGTTTTCCCTCCGCGAACCGGTATCCACTTCGCGGGAAAACGCGCTAGGCCACGTAGCGGCCTCCCGGATTTCACGCCTCAGGGCTGAAATCCGGGAGCGCTACGCGCCAGGTTACTCAGCCGCCAAGCGGCAGAACGTCGACGACCATGTTGGTATGGTCAACCAGGACAACCTGGTTGCCGACCAGCACACGCCGGTAATTCGGCGTCGTGATGGGCGGCAGCTGGGTCACCAGATCAGACGGCAACTCGCGCACCGTGACGGTGCCCGGCAGGGCCTGGCCCCTTGTGACGGTCGTGACCGTCGTGCTGCTCGGGGTCGAGAAGGCATCGCGATGCGTGGTGTAGTATTTGGTGATCACTTCCCGTTCCGGCGCGGCAAAGCTGCGCGTCGTTTCGGTCGTGGTGGTGGTCATGGTCTGGGCAAAGGCCGGCGCGGTCAGGCCAACGGCCAGAGCGGCCGCCGCCGCGATCGTCTTGAATTGCATGATGTCCTCCGTATCGCCGCAGATGTCCGCGGCCTCGTCGGGGGAGGAAAGCCCGGAGGAGGCCTGTACGTTCCGCTCGCCTCGGGATGGTCACACTCCTTGCCCTGGCCGTGAGGTTGACAAGCCGATCCGGGCCGTGCCTTTTCCGGCGCTTTCCCCAGGCTTCCCCTCGATTTTCAGGCTCTTCGATGCACCCGTACCGCACGCACAATTGCGCCGCGCTTCGCGCGACCCATGTCGGCCAGACCGTCCGCCTGTCGGGATGGGTCCATCGCAAGCGTGACCACGGGAATTTGCTGTTCATCGACCTGCGCGACCATTTCGGCATCACGCAATGCGTGGTCGATACCGACGCGCCGAGCTTCAAGACGGTCGAGGCGCTGCGCCTGGAATCGGTGGTGACCTTCACCGGCCGCGTCGTCGGGCGCGACGAGACCACCAGGAACACCAACCTCGAAACCGGCGCGATCGAAGTCCGCATCGACGAGGTGGAGGTCCAGTCCAAGGCCGAGCAGCTGCCGATCCAGGTCAACACCGACGCCGAGCAGAACGAAGAGCTGCGGCTGCGCTATCGCTTTCTGGACCTGCGCCGCGAGAAAATTCACCGCAACATCCTGCTGCGCTCCAACGTCATCGCGTCGCTGCGCCGCCGCATGATCGACAGCGGCTTCACCGAGTTTCAGACGCCGATCCTGACCGCGTCGAGCCCCGTGGGCGCGCGCGACTTCCTGGTTCCGTCGCGCCTGCATCCAGGCACGTTCTACGCGCTGCCGCAGGCGCCGCAGCAATTCAAGCAGCTGCTGATGGTGTCGGGCTTCGACCGCTACTTCCAGATCGCGCCTTGCTTCCGCGACGAAGACAGCCGCGCCGATCGCAGCCCGGGCGAATTCTACCAGCTCGACTTCGAGATGAGCTTCGTCACCCAGGACGACGTGTTCGCCACCATCGAGCCGGTGCTGCACGGCGTGTTCGAGGAATTCGCCACCTGGAACGGCAAGCAACGCAAGGTTTCGCCGCTGCCCTTCCGCCGCATCGCCTATGACGAGTCGATGCTGAAATACGGCACTGACAAGCCCGACCTGCGCAACCCGCTGCTGATCACCGACGTGTCCGAAGTGTTCAAGCGCGACGACGTCGAGTTCCGCGCCTTTCGCGGCGTGCTCGACAAAGGCGGCGTGGTGCGCACGATCCGCGTGCCCAACGTCGCCGACCGGCCGCGCAGCTTCTTCGACAAGCTCAATGACTGGGCGCGCGAGCTGGGTGCGCCGGGCCTCGGCTACATCACCTTCGAAGCGGGCGCGGGCAAAGGGCCGATCGCCAAGTTCGTGCCCGACGCGGCGCAGGCGGTGCTGCGCCAGCTGACCGGTGCGGTCGACGGCGACGCGGTGTTCTTCGTCGCCGACAAGGAATTGCCGGCAGCCAAGCTGGCCGGTGCCGCGCGTACCAAGATTGCGCAGGAACTCGACCTGATCGATGCCGACCGTTTCGAGTTCTGCTGGATCGTCGACTTCCCGATGTTCGAAGCCGACGAGACGACGGGCAAGATCGATTTCAGCCACAACCCGTTCTCGATGCCGCAAGGCGGGCTGCAGGCGCTCGAGACGCAGGATCCGCTCACCATCAAGGCGTTCCAGTACGACATCGTCTGCAACGGCGTCGAACTGTCGTCGGGCGCGATCCGCAATCACTTGCCCGACGTGATGTACAAGGCGTTCGAGATCGCCGGCTACACGCGCGAAGACCTGGAGTCGCGCTTCTCGGGCATGCTGAACGCGTTCAAGCTCGGCGCACCGCCGCACGGCGGCTCGGCGCCAGGCGTCGACCGGATCGTGATGCTGCTGGCCGACGAGCCCAACATCCGCGAAGTCATCGCCTTCCCGATGAACCAGCGCGCCGAGGATCTGATGATGGGCGCACCGTCGCAGGTCGATCCCAAGCATCTGCGCGAACTGCACATCAAGCTCGACCTGCCGAAGCCGAAAATCAACTAGCGCGCGATGCGCGCTAGTTGTCGCCCTTCATGCGCCAGGTGCCGTCGGGCTGCAGGCAGGCGGTGCCGTTGCGCTGGATGCGCCGTCCATTGACCACCAGCTCGGTCGTGTAACGTTCGCAATCACCGACCTGCGCCGGTGATTGTGCGGCGGGCGGTTGCGCGGCGGGCAGTTGAGCGGCGGGTGATGGTGCGGCGGGCGGGAGGATCGACGTCGGCGCGGGCGCCAGCGCGCGTTCATCCTGGAACGACGGCGAAGTTCCGACATCGCCGCGCGGCGGCTCGAACGGAGGCGCGCTTCCGGCACTGGCGCGCGGCGGCTCGAACGGAGCCGAAGCACCGGCGCTGCCTCGCGGCGCCTCGAACGAGCTCGAATTTCCGGCACTCCTGCGCGGCGTGCGGTCGGGCACCGGGATCGGTGCTGCGGCCGGCGCCAAAGCGAGTTCGCGGCGCGGCACCGGCATCGGCGGCGTCACCGAAGATGGCTCTGGCATTGCAAGGATCGGGGCGGCGAGGACCACCGACGGGTTGGCGACCGGCGCCGGCACCGGCGCTGTCAGTGGCGGCGCCGTGACGATCTGCACCGGGACGGCCGGGGCCGTCGGGGTCGCCGCGACGGGCGGGCTTGGGCGCTCGGCCAGGCGCGGGCTGCCTGGCTGCGTGCCGCCCTCGGTCAGCAGCCACGCCGTGCCCGCGCCGGCCCCCAGCGCCAGCAGGGCGACGATTGCGAGATGTGACAGGCTGAAACCGCCACGGGCTTGATTCATTGGGTCGGGCATTGTGTTTTCCACGCACAAGGAACGGGGTGGTGCCACGGCGCGTTCCCCGCAGCCTTGGATCCTGGTGCGGCGTGCGTGTCACAGGTCGGCGCGGCGCGGTGACGTGCTAGGTTCTCAGCGATCCGGCGTTGATCGGGGCCCGTTCCGATCCAACTTGGTCGTCCGTCCTCTCGAACCTCCATCCTTCAGCGAATCCAATGCACCTTGCCCGGACCGCAATCCTCATCGCCGCCCTCACCGTCGGAGCGGCCGCAGCGGTCCCCCTGTGGGTGGCGCCCGTCAGGGCCGCGCCCGCGACGGCGGTTGCGCCGGTCGCGCCGGCGACAACGCCCGCACCGCACAAGGCGATCTATTCGATGACGATGGTGCAATCGAAACAGCCGGGGCAGATCGTCAGCGTCGCCGGCCGCATGTACTACGAATGGCGCGACGGTTGCGACGCCTGGACCACCGACCAGAAATTCGCGCTCGACTACGTCTATGCCGAGCAGAACTCGACGCGCTTCAACAGCCACTACACGGCGTGGGAATCGAAAGCGGGCAACGACTATTCTTTCGCGGTGAAGCGCACGCGCGACGGCGAGCTGGTCGAGGAATATCGCGGCACCGCCAAGCGCGCGAAGGCCGGCATCGGCACGGCGAAATACGTCAAGCCCGAAGCCGAATCGCTGGAGCTGCCGAACGGCTTCTTCTTCCCGACCTCGCACACGCTGTCGCTGATCCGCAAAGCGAACGAAGGTCAGAAGATCTTCAACGCGCAGATGTTCGACGGCAGCGACGGCGAAGGCGCGGTCGAGGTCAATGCGGTGCTGGGCCCGCGCGTCGAGAAGGATCCGTCGACGCAGGTGCAGAGCTCGCTGATCGAGGGGCCGGCGCGCCGCGTGCGCATGGCCTTCTGGGGCGCCGATCCCAATGCGGCGCTGCCCGAATACGAAATGACGCTGACCCTGCACGACAATGGCGTCGTCAGCGGCATGCGCATCGACTACGACGATTTCTCGATCCAGGGCCGGCTCACTGCGATCGACGCGCTGCCGGCTGCTAAATGCAAGTGACCTGACGCGAACGCACCGTTCGAGGTACGCCAAGCATTGATTGTCTGAGGCGCGCTTTGCGCGTCGATCAACAGCTTGGCGTTCTTGGCGTCTTGGCGCCTTGGCGTTGAACGGCACTGAACGAGGCTTGATGTTCTCGGTCATTTTCGAAGTCCATCCGAAACCAGAGCGGTTCGACGAGTATCTCGAACTCGCCAAGCACCTGAAGCCGATCCTCGAGACGATCGACGGCTTCGTCGACAATGAGCGGTTCGAGAGCCGCACGCGGCCGGGCTGGCTGCTGTCGCATTCGACCTGGCGCGACGAGAAGTCGGTGATCCGCTGGCGTACCGAAGGCGAGCACCACAAAGTCCAGGAACGCGGACGATTCGAGATCTTCGCCGACTATCATCTCCGCGTCGGCGACGTCACCTTCGACAGCGCGCCGTCCGACGCGGCGCCGGTCCGTGAGCAGCGGTTGGACGAAACCGAAACCGGCGAAGCCAAGCTGGTCACGCTGACCGAGCTCGTTCCTGCCGACGGCGTGACGTTCGGCAGCGACATCGCCAATTCGCTCAGCCTGTCAGGCCCGGATCTCGTCGCCCACGATCTCTTCGCCAGCATCTACAACAAGGGCAAGATCGCGCTGCTGGCGTCGTGGAAGACCGCCGAGGCAGGTGCGCGCTGGCAGCCCTGCCTGTTTGACGGCGTGAAGACGCTGCGGCACCGGCGGGTGCGGGTGATACGGGACTACGGCATGTTCGACCGCCGCGAGACGCCGCAATTCTATCCTGCGGTGGAGGGTTCGACGCCGGGCCGGTCAGCGCCAGGCGAGCGCCCATAGCAGCAACAGGTTGGCGAGCAGCACGATGGCGCCGGTCGGCGCCTGTGCGCGGATCACGCCGAACCGGTCGCGCAGTTCGAGCAACGCCGCCGGCACCAGATTGAAATTCGCCGCGAGCGGCGTGCACAGCGTGCCGCAGAATCCGCACAACATGCCGATGGCGCCGATCACCGCGGGATCGCCGCCGTCTTTCACCAGCAGCGGAATGCCGACGCCCGCCGCGAGCACCGGAAACGCCGCGTAGGCATTGCCGAGTGCGATGGTGAACAGCGCCATCCCGACACCGTAGAGCGCGATCAGCCCGACGCGACCGAGCGAAGGTGCGATCAGATTCACCGCCGCTGCGACTTCATCGCCCACACCCGCCGTCGCGAACATCGCGCCCAACGTCGCCAGGAGCTGCGGCAGCAGGATCGCCCAGCCGATCGAGTCGATCAGGCGCCGCATCTCGACCGAGGCCGCGTCGGGCCGTTCGCGCAGGATTGCGAGTGCCAGCAGGAGCGCCATGAAGGCGGCGACGCCGAAGGCGATCAGCGTGCGATCGGCGGCGGCGAGAAAGCTTTCGCCCGTCAGCGTGAAGAGTACGGTGAGGGCGGGCACGGCGAGCGCAAGCAGCAGCAGGCGCGGTTCGCCGCGCTTGGGCGGGCTGGCGCGCGGCGCAAACCGTATGCGCGCTGCCAGCGCCACCAGCACCAGCGCGACGATGCCGTTCGCCCAATCGGGCAGGATCGAGCCGAGCAGGAACTCGGCCGCGAACAGGCCCCAGAACAAGGTCGAGCCTGCGGGCCGGCCGCGCAGCACCAGCGCCGCGCCCGCGAGCAGCACGCCGAACAGCAGATAGATGTGATCGAGCGTGATCATCGGCGCAGCTTTCGCGCGAAGCGGCGGGCGCGCATCGCATGCACGACGAAAGCGACGATCGCGGTGGGCGCGGCCCAGATCGCGATCTGCAGCGGCTCGAGCGCGATGCCGGCCTGGGCGAAAACGGCGCGGATCAACAGCACCGAGCCCATGGCGAGAAACAGATCCTCGCCGAAGAAAGCGCCTACATTGTCGGTTGCGGCCACGAAGGCGCGGAGCTTGTCGCGCTCGTCCTGGCTCAACTCGCCATGCTCGCGCTCGGCTGCGGCTTCGGCCATCGGTGCAACCACCGGCCGCACCATCTGCGGATGACCGCCGAGCGCGAGCAGGCCCGACGCAGCGGTCACCTGGCGCACCGCGAGATAGGAAATCAGGATCCGGGCGACCGTCGCGCCGTGCAGCCGGGCCACCGTCTCGCGCGCGGCGTCGCGAATGCCGTTGCGTTCGAGCAGGCCGACGAAGGGCAGGACCAGAAAGGTCAGCGACAGATAGCGGTATTTGGCGAAGGCGGCGCCGATCGCGGACAGCAGCTCGACCGGTCCAAGGCCGGCGACCGCGCCGGTGGCGAGCGCGGCCGCGGTGACGACGATTGCGGTGTTGAGGCGGAGCAGTGTGCCGATCAGCAGCACCGCGACCGCGACGCCGAAGATCATGCGCGGCGAAGTCGGCGTTGGCGGCGCGGCGATACGATCGCGCCGAGGATCAGGCCGACCGCCAGGCCGGCGCCGGTATAGACCAAGCCGCGCGGGCCGGCCGGCAGCGCGGGCTCGTAGCGCTGCAGCACTGCGTTCAGAATGTCACGCTCGCAGCGGCGCGCGAATTCGATCGGCAGGTGAATGAGGTCGGCGCCGACCAGTGCGGCCGCATCCGATTCGTAGCGCTGCTCGCGCGCCAGGGTGGCGCGCTTCTCGGCGCCGTCGCGTTTGACCACCGCATCGTCGCTGGTTTCGAAATGCGCGATCCAGGCTTCGAGATCGAGCCCGGCTTCCTGCGCCTGCGCGCGCATCGTCTGCACCGCGCGATTGAGCTCGTCGAGCCGGCCGAGCAGCCGTTCGATATAGAGATCCGACAGATGCGCGAACTGGCTGCCGATGAGCAGGCCGGCCGCAAGAATGATCCAGGCGAGGATGCGTCCGATCACGCGGCGCTGTCAGGCCTTCGCCGCTTTGAATCCGGCCGTGTGGAAGAACACGTTCGGTTTGCGATACACCGCGAGCAACAGGCAGCCTTCGTCCGAGTGCGTCTCGTGCATCGAACCCGGATGGCGATAGACGTACTGGCCGGCGCGGCAGATGCCGTCATGGTCGTAGAACGAACCTTCCAGCACGAAGCTCTGTTCGATTTCCGGATGGCGGTGGAAGGGCAGGCTCGCGCCGGGTTCCCATTTGAGCAGGACGGTCATCTCGCCGGCTTCGTCGTTCCGGTAGAGGACCTTCATCCAGATCTTCTCGAACTGCGATTTCTCCCAGGGCAGCTCATCGGGATCGACATAGACCGACCCGCCCGGCGTCGGCTGGAGCTTGCCTTTGAGACGATCGGTGAATGTATCTGCGACCGCGCCGGTAGACATGTGCGTCTCCTGGTTTGCGCCTGGCGAAGCATCGAGTATTCGCCCCGCCCCGGGCCCGAGTCAATTTTTCGGCGGTCCGATGCGCGCCGTCAGGCGGCCTGCGCGGCCTCGTCGGTGCGCACCAGCGAGGCCGCGCGCCGCAGCAACTCGGGCCCGGCGCCCGGCTTATGCGCTTCTTCGCTCAGCATGCGCCGAAAGGCGCGCGCGCCGGGCATGCCTTGGAACAGGCCCAGCACGTGCCGCGTCATCGCTGACAGGAACACACCTTCGCTGCGGCGCGCTTCGACATAGGGCAGGAACCGTTCGATCAATTCGTGCCGGTCGGGCAGGGCGCGGCCGAACATTGCCTGTTCGAGTTCGGCGAGAAAGAACGGCGTGTGATAGGCGGCGCGGCCGATCATGGCGCCGTCGAGTCCGGCAGCAAGTTCGCGTTCGACCGTCGCGAGATCGGTCAGCCCGCCATTGAGCACGAAGGTGAAGTCGGGAAAGTCGCGCTTCAATCGTTGCGCGATCTCGTAGCGCAGCGGCGGCACTTCGCGATTTTCCTTGGGCGACAGTCCCTTCAGGATCGCGATGCGCGCATGCACGACGAACAGAGTACAGCCCGCTTCGGCGACGGTGCCGACGAAGTCGCGCACGAACTCGTACGATTGAAGCGCGCTTGCCCCGGACGAAGATCCGGGGTCGATGCCGATGCGATGTTTGACGGTAACCGGCCTGGGCTGCGCGTCGCGCATGGCGCGTACGATGTCGGCGACCAGCGCTGCTTCGCCCATCAGGCACGCGCCGAACCGCGCCGCCTGCACGCGGTCGCTGGGGCAGCCGCAATTGAGGTTGATCTCGTCATAGCCGTACGCAGCGCCTGCCGCGGCGGCCTGCGCGAGCTCTTTCGGTGCAGCACCGCCCAGCTGCAGCGCGACGGGATGCTCGCTCGGATCGAAGGCAAGATGGCGCGCCGCGTCGCCGCGATTGATCGCGCCGGTCGCAATCATCTCGGTGTAGAGGAACGCATCGGGCGCCAGCAGACGATGGAAATACCGGCAATGCCGGTCGGTCCACTCCATCATCGGCGCGATGGACAGAAGGTGGCGGTTCGGACGCATACGTCCGGATTCCTTAGCATACCTGCCGCGGGTCGAGCATAGCTGCGACGGCGCGGCGCAAGGGGCGGGGCCCCTATTAACGCAGCGTCCCGCAAAACCCGCAGTGACCGACGCAAAAATATTCCACGTCTTCGCGAAGCCGGTGTTTGCTAGGCTTCGGGCCAGAAACCAACGCTGCAGATGTCCGTCCAACCGTCCGATCCGACCGCCGAACAGCCTTCCGACCGTGATCTGCGCCTCCGCCTGGACTCGCAGTATCGCGGCTCGCTGATGGCCTATTTCACGCGGCGGGTCCGGGACCGGACCGAAGCGGAAGACCTGACCCAGGAAGTCTTCCTGCGCGTCGTCCGCCAGAACGATTCCGCGGACCCGGACCGCGCCGGCGCCTATATCTTCCGTATCGCGGCCAACCTGCTGCGCGACCGCTATCGCCGCGCCGAGACGCGGCAAGTAGCGGCGCATTCGAGCCTGGATCTCAACGGCGACCAGAGCTTTGCACCGGGTGTTCCGTCAAACCTGATTGAGGATCGCGCGCCCGAGCGCGTCTTACTTGCCAGGGAGTCGCTCGCCGAGGTGATGCGCGTGCTGGACGAGCTGGGCGAGCGGACGCGGGACGTCTTCATCCTGTATCGGTTGGAGAATATGCGCCAACGGGAGATCGCGGCGCTGTTCGGTGTGTCGGTCAGTGCGATCGAGAAACACATCATCAAGGCGACTGCGCATCTGACGCGGCGCCTGGGATCCGCATCATGAGCCGCGACGATCTGCAACTTGATGACGACCTTGCGACGGCGGCTTCGCGCTGGCGGCTGCGCTCGCAGAGCGTCGAATGGACCGTGTCGGACGAGCACGCGCTGCAGGACTGGCTGACTGCCGATCCGGCCCATGCACGCGCCTTCGACCAGAGCGGTGCGGCTTGGAGCCTGGTCGACACCCATGCGGTCACGCCCGAGATGATGGCGCTGCGACGTGACGCGCTGGAGCGTGCACGTAGCGCCGCGTCGCGTCGCTGGTCGGCCGGCGGCAGAGGCCGCACCGGTTTCGCGATCGCAGCCTCGGTCGCGCTTCTGCTTGTGGTCGGCGGCATGGCGGCGGTCGTGCCGCCCGGGGTTCTGGACGGCAGCGAAGTCTACGAGACCGGCGTCGGCGAGCGCCGTGTCGTCACGTTGCAAGACGGCTCGCGCGTCTCGCTCGACGCCGAGACGAAAGTCCAAGTCCGCTATACCGAACAACAGCGGAATCTGACCTTGTCGCACGGCCAGGCACGATTCGACGTCACGCGCGATCCGGCGCGTCCGTTCGGCGTGCGCATGCGCGATCAGATCGTGGTGGCCACCGGCACGTCCTTCAATATCGACCTGCTCGAACAGGAAGCCTTCGTCACCTTGATCGAAGGCCATGTCGTGCTGTTGCCCGCAACCGGCGGCGGACCGGCCGAAGAGCGCAAGGAGCTGCAGGCTGGCGAACAGCTTGTCGTTGCACCGGACAAGCCTGCGGTGCTGGTGCCGAAGGTCGATCTCGATCGCGCCACGGCGTGGCAGCGTGGCAAGCTTGTCTTCAATGACGAGCGTCTGCCCGACGTCCTCCTGCGTGTGAACCGCTACGCCAAGACTCGTGTCGAACTTGGTGACGCCGAGGTGCAGCGCGTGCGCGTGAGCGGCGTGTTCGACGCCGGTGACGTCGCTGCGTTCGTCGAAGGCGTCACGAGTGCGTTGCCCGTATCTGCCACGCGTGACGGTGGAAAAATCGTTCTGCGTAGTCGCGTACGAAGCTGAACCGCGAAAAATCGATTTTTCTGATTCGCGTCGCTGCGGGTTTCTGCGACCGTCGCGTCAGTCCCTTCGAGAGGGATCACAAAGGTCCCATCCAACGAAATAAAAGGACGGGGCATGGTCGAGGGACTCAAAGGACGGCGTGCGCGTTTGCTGTGCGCCACAGCGATGCTGGTGCTGTTTTCGTCGAGCGCAGTCGTCAGTGCGCGGGCGGCAGAAACGCGGCAAATGCAGTTCGACATTCCGGCGGGCGATCTCAGCTCGTCGCTGAAACAGTTCGGACAGGTCGCCGACCAGCAGATCATTTTCTCCGAAGAGGTGGTGCGCGGGCTTCGCGCGCCGGCGGTGAAGGGAAATCTCACCACCGACGAAGCGTTGCAGCGCCTGCTGCAGCCGTCGGGCCTGTCGACGCAGCGTACGAAAGCGGGCGTCCTGCTGGTGCAAACCCAGAAGTCGCGTGCGTCGTCGGAGACCGACAACCCAAAACGGGCGGGGGCCGGGCTGTCCCCGACGACACAAACAGCTCAGGCGACCGGCGCAGTCGCTAGCGAGCAGCGCGCCGAAGAGATCGTCGTCACGGCGCAGAAACGCGCCGAACGGGTGCGCGATGTTCCGCAGGCTGTATCGGTTCTCACCGGCGACCAGCTCGACCGCGTCGGTGCGAAGGAACTTGGGGATCTTGCTGCTTACATTCCAGGTCTGTCGTTGCGCGGCGGATCGGTCGGTACGCGAACCATCGTCCTGCGCGGCATCACGACCAACGCGACGTCGGATCTGGGTTCGCGAATCGTCGGCATCTATGTCGACGACGTGGCCTTCGGGACCGGCACGCCCGGCTCCGGCGTGGCGAATTTTGACCTCGATCTCAGCATGTTCGACCTCGACCGGGTCGAGGTGCTGAACGGACCGCAGGGAACGCTCTATGGCGCGTCTTCGCTCGGCGGCCTGCTGAAATACGTCACCAAGGCGCCCGACCTGACGCGCTATACCGCGCGGGCGGAGACCAGTTTCGGATTTCTCAGCGGCGGCGAGTCGGATCGCGGATTCCGCGCCGTCGTAAACGCGCCCATCGTTGAAGACAGGGCCGCCGTCCGGGTGCAAGCCTATCACCAGCATTTCGGCGGCTTCGTCGACAACATCTCGCCGGCGCGCCACGAACAGGACATCGACGGCGTCGATGCCTATGGCGGGCGGGTGCAGCTGCTGCTCAAGCCGAGCGATCAGCTTTCACTGAAACTGGTCGCGATGGGGCAGGACATGCGCCGCGACGGAAGCAGCGGCATCCAGTGGAATCTCGCCACCAATGCGCCGCTCTACGGCGACCTCAACCAGAGCATCGCCGGACGTGAACCGTTCACGCAGCGCTATCGTGTCTATTCGGGTACGGCGGATTACGATCTCGGCTTCGCGACCTTGACCGGCGTCGTCGCGCACCAGGACAGCGTGGCGAGCCAGGAACCGGATGCGACCGACAGGTTCGCGTTGCTGTTCCGGCAGGCGCTGGGCGTCGATCTCGCCCGCTACGTCGTGTCCTTTCATCCGAAGATCGCCAAGAACTCCGCCGAACTGCGTCTCGCCTCGACTGGTGGCGAACGTTTCGAGTGGCTGATCGGCGGGTATTACGACAACGAGAAGATCTTCCAGACACAGCAGATCAGCGGCTTCGACGCGGCGGGTGCGCGATCGCCGATCAACTTCATCACCGCCGGCCTTCGTACGTATTACCGGGAACTCGCGGCCTTCGCTAACGGCACCTTCCACATCACCGAGAATTGGGACCTGTCCGGCGGCATTCGCGGAACGCGCGCGGATTCGAACTACGAGCAGACGGGCAGCGGCCTGTTGGGTTTGTCGCTGCCGGCGCGGGGCGATCGCGACTACATCCCTAACTATGCCGCGTCAACCAAGTACAAGCTCGGTGAGTGGGGCATGGTCTATGCGCGCTTCTCGACTGGCTATCGGCCCGGCGGGCCGAATGGCGTCGCCAACGATCCGGCGACGGGCGCGCCGCTGGCGAGTCCCGTCTTCGCTGCCGACAAGACGAAGAACTACGAAGTCGGGGCCAAGGTCACGCTGATCGATTGGCTCGCGCTGGACGTGGCCAGCTACCGCATCGACTGGAGCAGCATTCAGCTCAACGCGGCGCGCAACGGGTTCGGTGTTCGTGCAAATGGCGGCGACGCGAAAAGCCAGGGCGTCGAGCTGGCGCTACAGGCGCGTCCGACGCGAGGCCTGACGCTCGCGGCATCGGCGACCTATACCGACGCCAAGCTCGTCGATCCGGCGCCCGATCTGCAAGCGCATGCCGGCGACCGGTTACCCGGCGCGTCCAAATGGGCCTTTGCCTTGACTGGGGACTATGAGTTTCCGCTCGTGTCGGGATGGAACGGGTCTGTCGGCGGAACCTTGAGTCACGTCGGTCGTCGCAACAGCGGATTCGACGGGTCGTCCGTCGCGCCGAATTTCGTCCAGCCGGCCTACGACCAGCTCGATCTACGCGCCTCCGTTGCGTCGGATCGCTACCAGCTGCAGCTCTTCGTGCACAACCTGACCGACGAGCGCGGGATCGCCTCCGGCACGACGACCGTGAACGCGGGTGTGCCGAGCACCTTTGTGACGTTCATTCGTCCGCGCACTGTAGGTCTGACGCTCGACATCCAGTTCTGAACGTTTGGACTGGCTAGCCAGGCATCTCTCGTTCATGCACACGAGAGACCGCAGCCCTCGCGAAGAAATATTCCACCCCGCCGGACGGCCGCAACTTGCTAGGCTGCGGGCGGCCGCGTTTTGCGCTTTAGCCGCACGATGACGTCCACGCGATCGAAATTCGTGCCGGCCGGTAAGGAGGGAACACCAGTAACACGGATCTCATTGCCGGGAATGTCGATCAGAAGGCGTTCGTCTTCGATATAGAAGTGTTGATGAGGCCCGGTGTTGGTATCGAAAAAGAAGTGATCGACATCCACTGCGCTTTGGCACAGAAGGCCCGCATCGGTGAACTGGTGGAGCGTATTATAAACGGTCGCGAGCGAAACCAAGGCCCCGATATCGATTGCTTCTTGATGCAGAATTTCCGGCGTCACATGACGATGGCTGCCTCGGAAGAGGAGGGCCGCAAGCGCCACTCGTTGCCGCGTGGCACGTAGACCTGCGTGGCGGAGTTTCCGGACCAAGTCCGCTTCCGCACGCTTCGTCTTCAGGTTCGGCATGGTCAATCGACCTCGGGAGGCGGCGGGCGCAGCGATAAGCGTCGCAGCGCCCGCATGCCGTTCGGCAAGGATCACGTCAGATGAAGCGATCCGCGTTCATCACCTTGTTCCAGGCCGCCACGAAGTCGTTCGCGAACTTCTCCTTGGCGTCGGCGCTGGCATAAACCTCGGCGAAGGCGCGCAGCTGCGCGTGCGAGCCGAAGATCAGATCGACGCGCGTGCCGGTCCACTTTTTCTCTTTCGATTTGCGATCCACACCTTGGTAAGCGTTGTCGCCGGTTTTCTGCCACTCGGTACGCATGTCGAGCAGGTTGACGAAGAACTCGTTGGTCAACGTCTCCGGCTTTTTGGTGAACACGCCGTCCTTCGATCCATCGGCATTCGCGCCCAGAACGCGCAGGCCGCCGACGAGCACCGTCATCTCCGGTCCGGTCAGCTTCAACAAAGCTGCCTTGTCGACCAGCGCTTCTTCCGGCGCCATCAGTGGGTGGCCACGGTAATAATTGCGGAATCCGTCGGCGAGCGGTTCGAGCGGCGCGAACGATACCGTATCGGTCTGCTCCTGCGACGCATCCATGCGCCCCGGGGTGAACGGCACTTTCACAGTTGTGCCTGCATCCTTCGCCGCCTTTTCGATCGCAGCAGCACCGCCCAGCACGATCAGATCGGCGAGCGAGACCTTCTTTCCGCCGGACGCCGAACCGTTGAACTCCTTCTGGATCGCTTCGAGCTTGGCGAGCACCGTCGCGAGCTGCTTCGGCTGATTGACCACCCACTCCTTCTGCGGCGCCAGGCGGATGCGCGCACCATTCGCACCGCCGCGCTTGTCGGAGCCGCGGAACGTGGAGGCCGACGCCCATGCGGCTGAAACAAGCGCGGATACCGAGAGGCCGGCGCCAAGAATTTTCGCCTTCAAGGATTCAACGTCCTTGTCGTCCACAAGCTGGTGATCGACCGTCGGAATGGGGTCTTGCCAGAGCAGCGTCTCTTTCGGCACCAGCGGACCGAGATAGCGCTGGATCGGTCCCATGTCGCGATGGGTGAGCTTGAACCACGCGCGCGCGAACGCATCGGCGAACTGATCCGGGTTCTGATGGAAGCGGCGGGAGATTTTCTCGTAAGCCGGATCAAGGCGTAGCGCGAGGTCGGTGGTCAGCATGGTCGGCACACGCTTCTTTGCGCTGTCGTGCGCATCGGGAATGTTCGCTTCCGCGCTCGTCGCCTTCCACTGCTGTGCCCCCGCCGGACTTTTCGTCAGCTCCCATTCATATTTGAACAGGTTATCGAAGAAGTGGTTGCTCCACTTCGTCGGCGTTTGCGACCAGGTGACTTCGGGTCCGCCGGTTATGGCATCCGCGCCGAAGCCGGTGCCGTGCTTGCTCTTCCAGCCGAGGCCCTGATCTTCGATGGCGCCGCCTTCCGGCCCCGGTCCAATTAGCGATGGATCGCCCGCACCATGCGTTTTGCCGAAAGTGTGGCCGCCGGCGATGAGCGCGACGGTTTCCTCGTCATTCATCGCCATGCGCGCGAAGGTCTCGCGGATGTCGCGCGCCGCCGCGATCGGATCGGGGTTGCCGTTCGGCCCTTCCGGATTGACGTAGATGAGGCCCATCTGCACAGCGCCGAGCGGATTCTGCAGCTCGCGGTCGCCGCTATAGCGTTCGTCGCCGAGCCACGTGCCTTCCGG
>JAQGIE010000194.1 GCA_028291365.1 Rhodospirillales bacterium | reverse complement strand
CCTGTTCCAGACCGAAGAACGGTTTGAAGCCGGTCGCGTTCGCAAAACCGCGCGGATCGATTTCAAGATCCTCGACCAGCGCCGCCGGCGCCAGCCGCCGCACGATCTCGGGCGCGCGCAGCAGGCGCGCCGGCCGCCCCAGCGAAGTGCGCAACCGTTCGAGCAGCCACGCGGTCGAAACCGCCGGCTCGTCGGCGAGCAGATAGGTGCCGCTGACCGGCGTCTCGAGGCCGAGGCGGATCGCGTCGACCAGGTTGCTCAGCGCGAGCATCGAACGCCGGTTTTCGATCTCGCCGAACGGCAGTGGCCAGGGCGTGTCGGCGAGGCGCAGCAAGGAACGTAAATTCGCCTTGGCGCCCGGCCCCACGATCAGCGGCGGCCGCAGCGTCAGCAGCCGCAGCGGCAGCTCGCGCAGGCTGCGTTCGGCGGCAAGCTTGGTGCGGCCATAGGCGCTGGCCGGCATCGGCACGTCGCGCTCGGACAGCGGATGCACCGAGCGTTCGGCCATCGCCTTGACCGAGCTCAGATAGATGAAGCGCACGACACCGGCTTCGAGCGCCTGCTCGGCGAGGCGGCGCGACCCGTCGACATTGATGCGCCTGATCTCGGCCTCGCCGGCCGGCGAATCGTGCGCGCGGTTGGCGAGATGCACGACCGCATCGACGCCGGCGAGATGCGGACGCCAATCGGTCGCCGGACCGATCGTGCCGAGCACGGCGCGGGACGGCGTCACGAGCTCGTGCTCGCGCAGCGCCGGCACCAGCGCGCGCCCGACGAACCCCGTCGCGCCGGTGACGAGGATTTTCATCGGCCGTGGCCGACGAACCGAGGACCGAAGGCCAAGAAACTCATCGCGTCGCCATCCAGCCGAGCAGCGCCAACGCCAGCAGCGACGCAACGATCAGCGCCGGGATCGGCATGAAGATCGCCCAGACGCCGCACAGACCGAGCGCCAACTGCACCACGATGGCAGCGCCGGCGACGCGTGCGTGGCTCAACCCCGCTTGCGTCGCGCGCTGATAGAGATGCTCGCGATGCGCGCGCCACGGCGTTTCGCCGCGCGCCGCGCGCTTGACCAAGGTGAAGGTCGCGTCCCAGCCGAGATAGAACAGGAACAGCAGGCTGGCGATGCGATAGCCGTGACCGGCGAGCGTCAGCAGCAACCAGCCCAACAGGAATCCCATCGGCACGCTGCCCACGTCGCCGAGAAAGAGTTTCGCGGGCCGCCAATTCCACAGCGTGAAACCCAGCGCGGCACCGCCCAGCAGCGACGCTTCGAGCGCGCGCGTCGGCTCGTCGATGCGCAGCAGCGCCAGCGTCAAGGTCACGCCGAGCACCGCGACCGAGCCGCCGATCAGCCCGTCGATCCCGTCCATGAAGTTGGTCAGGTTGATCAGCCACAACCAGCCGAGCGCCGTGATGGCGCGATCGAGCCACAGTGGCAGCGCCGGAAACAGGCGGCTTGCCTCGGGCGCGACCAGAAAGGCAAGCGTCACCGCCGCGATCTGCGCCCCGAAACGGATGCCGGGCCCGACATCGCCGCGATCGTCGCGCCATGAAACCAGCGCCAGTCCGAACGCGCCCAGCAGGACCGGCCAGCTCGACGGTTCGAGCCAGAGCCAGACCGGCAACGTCACCGCCAGGATCGCCCAGCCGCCGCCGCGCGGCGTCGGTGTCGCGTGGCTCGACCGTTCGTTCGGCCTGTCGAACACCTGCGCCGCGCGCAGCCAGCGCAGCACGACATAGGTCAGCGCGGTCGATGCGGCGGCAGCGGCGAGATAGAGCAGGACCGGATTCATGGTTGTCACGCCGACACGCCCGCCAGCAGCTCGCGATAGAGCGCGACGGTGGCGCGCCCGACCGCTTCGGCGGCGAGGTCGCTTTCGACCAGCGCGCGGCTCGCCGCGCCGTAGCTGGCGCGCAGCGGCGCATCGTCGAGCAGCTTCGCCAGCGCGTCGGCCAGCGCGGCCGCGTCGTCGACCGGCACCAGCGCGCCGTTGATGGCCGGGCGCACGATCTCGCGACAGCCCGGCACGTCGGTCGCCACCAGCGGACGCGCACAGGCAGCGGCTTCGAGCAGCGACATCGGAATGCCCTCGCCGCCCCGCGACGGCAGCACGCCGATCGAAGCGCGCCGCCACAGCGTGCGAACGTCGTCGAGCTTGCCCAGCAATTCGACGCCCGGCACTTCGCGCCAGCGCGCCAGATCGGTTTCGCCGAACGACGCCGCGTTCTCGGCATCGGGCGCACCCGCGATCAGCAGGCGCGAAGCGTAGCCGCGCTCGCGCAGCAATTTCTGCGCCGCCACCGCCACGTCGATTCCCTTGATACGCAGCAGCCGCGAGGCAAGGCCGATCGCCTTGCCGTCCTCCGGTGGCGGCAATGGATCGTAGGTCGCGAGGTCGATGCCCGAGCCGCGAATGACGCGCAGCCGCGACGGATCGACCAGCTTGCGCACCGTCAGAAGCGCGGCGTCGTCGGGATTCTCGACCAGGGTCAGCGTGCCCGGCCGGTCGACCAGGCCTTTCAGCGCCGTGCCGATGCCGAACCGCAGCGCGCGGTTGCGCATGCCGTTGCCGGCGAAAATCAGGCCCAGCCCGGTAAAGGCGTTGACCACGCGCTTCACCCCCGCGATGCGCGCGGCGAGGCTGCCGAACAGGATCGATTTTTGCGACACGTGATGGACCAGGTCGGGACGCAGCGCGCGATAGAGATTGGCGATCTCGGCCACCGCCTGCCCCGCGCCCCACGGATCGATGCTGCCGCGCGACCAGCCGAGCGCGTGCAGCGTGAACCGCTCGGCTTCGATGCGGCTGCGATGCGCATCGACGCGGCAGGCGACATGCACGTCGAACCCGGCGTCGCGCGCGGCGCGCGCCTGCGGCAGGCGATGGGCCCAGAAATACCAATCCTCGGTGACGAGGAAGACGAGGCGGATCACGTCCCGGACAACAATCGCACGCGACCGCGCAAGTCGCGCTTTCGACGTACCGCTTCGACGAGCCGGCGATCTGCCGTGATCAACTCGCCATCATTGCGGATCGCTGCCTCGACATAGATGCAGTCATAAATCGGCTGATCGAGATCAGCAGCGAGCGCGGCAGCGCCTGCCAACAATACGCCGTCATCCAGCAAAGCAACCGGCAAGCGCGTCAATTCCTCGATCAGGCCTGCATATTCCGAACGCGTCAGCTGATCGGAACGCCGCCGCCGCCAAAGTGCGTTGGCGACTTCGATCGGACAAAGCCGCGGCACCGCCAGATCATCGCGTTCCAGCAAGGCCGTCGCAGCCTCTGAATCGGATTCGGGCAGAAACCACTTCACCACGACCGATGCGTCGACGATGGTCGTCATCGCCGATCACGGTCAGCCCGGATCAGATCCGTCGAATCATCGCTCCAGCGCCCGCGCAGTTTCTCGCGCCAGGACGCCGCACGGGTGGCGAATGCGCCGCGGGCCGGACGCAGCGCTTCCTCGAGCAGCAGCCGATGCTCCGCTTCGACGGATCGCCCATGCGCTTCGGCGCGGCGTCGAAGCTCGCGCGCGATCTCTTCGGGAACGTTTCGAACCAGCAGCTGAACCATGTCGCACCCAGATGATATCATATGCTATCACACAACTGGGGCCTGGTTCCACCCCTTTCAATTCACGCGGTGGTAGGATTTGTACCACTCGACGAAGCGCGGAATGCCGAGCTCGATCGGCGTCGTCGGCGCATAGCCGAGATCGCGCGTCGAAGCTTCGATATCGGCGAAGGTGCGCGTCACGTCGCCGGGCTGCATCGGCTGCATGTCGAGCACGGCCTTGCGCCCGACCGCCGCTTCGATGACGCGGATGAACTGCATCAGCTCGACCGGCGTCGAATTGCCGAGATTGTAGATGCGGTGCCCGGGCTGGGCGCGGTCGAGCGCGGCGACGACGCCGGCGACGATGTCGTCGATCCAGGTGAAGTCGCGCTGCAGCTTGCCGTCGTTGAACACCGGAATCGGACGGCCCGCGACGATCGCGTCGGTGAAGCTGTAATAGGCCATGTCGGGACGGCCCCACGGCCCGTACACGGTGAAGAAGCGCAGGCCGGTCGCGGCGAGCCCGTAGAGCGACACATAGGTCTCGGCCATCAATTCGCCGGCCCGCTTGGTGGCGGCGTAGAGCGACACTGGATGGTCGACCCGGTCCTCGATCGCGAACGGGACTTTCTCGTTGCCGCCATAGACCGACGACGAGCTGGCATAGACGAAGCGCGGCCGGTCGGCCTGGCGCCGCACCGCTTCGAGCAGCACCAGCTGCCCCATCACGTTGGCTTCGACATAGGCGTAGGGATTTTCGAGCGACCAGCGCACGCCGGCCTGCGCCGCCAGGTGCACGATGCCGGTAAAGCCGTTTCGCGCGAACAGCGCATCGACCTGGCCGCGATCGGCGATGTCGATCCGTTCGAAGGTGAAGCCGTCACGCGCTTCGAGTCTGGCGAGCCGCGCCCGCTTGAGCGCCGGATCGTAATACTCGTTGAGGCTGTCGATTCCGACCACGCGCTCGCCCCGGTCGAGCAGGGCCTGGGCGACGTGAAATCCAATAAAACCGGCGGCCCCGGTCACGAGAAGGGTCATCCGACCTTACTAGCGCCGGCGAAAGCGGGGGTCCAGATGCAGCACCGCCGCCGCCCGGTGTCGATACCAGGCGGCGGCGGCGAAATGGATCCCCGCTTACGCGGGGAATTTTCTTAGAAGCGGTAGCGGGCGCCCACCGCCACGATGTCGATCGACGGTTCGACATGCGCGCGCGTGGTGACGACCGTCGCCAGCGGCGTGCCCGTGAAGTAGGCGCGCGTGACGTTGATGTCCTCGGCCTTCACGAAGATGTGCGAGTAGCTGAGGTCGAGCGTCATGTTGGCGTTGACGTTGTAGCTGGCGCCGACCGAGGTCCAGACACGGTCGCCGTCCGGAATGCGGGTCGAACGGTCGATGGCGTTGGTCGGCGTCTGGTCGTACTGCAGGCCGCCGCGGAAGGTCATGGTGTCGTTGAACTGGTATTCAGCACCACCGGCCACGGTCCACGTATTCTCGTAGTTCTGCGGCAGCGAGCTGATCACCGTGTTGTTGTCCAACGCGACGATCGTGATGTCCTTGAACGTGTCCCACTTGGTCCACTTCACGTCGGCCAGCAACTTCCATTGCGGCGTCGCCTGATACGACACGCCGAGCGCCACCGTGTTCGGCGTCGTCAGATCGGCCGCGGCCGGACGCACGCTGTTGGGGTTCGGCAACGGCACCAGGCCGACGCCGGGAACCGGGATCGCCGGCGGGAAGCGCAGATCCTTGGTCGTCGCGTCGCCGCGCAGGGTCGAGCCGACGCTGTGCTGATAGTCGATGCCGATATTGAGCTGCGGCGTCGGCTTGAACAGAACGCCGATATTGAAGCCGCCGGCGAAATCGTCGCCCTTGAGCTTGAAATCGCCGTCGGTGGCGGGGATCGAGCCGCCCGGCGTCAGCGGGTTCGGCAAGGTGGTGCGCAGCTCGGCCTTCGAATAGCGCAGCACGGCGCCGACGCCGATCGAGAACCATTCATTGACCTTCCAGGCCGCGCTGGGCTGGAAGCTGTAGGTCTTGAGATCCGAATAGGTGCTGTCGTAGCGGCCGAACCAGGTGCCGTCATACGCAGTCTTCAGACCGTAGGTCGTGTTCAGCGACATGCCGAGCCAGAGCTGGTTCGGCACCACGTTGAACGCTGCCGAAAAATGCGGCAACGCGACCGGGTCGGCGGGATTCTTTCCCGAGCCGCCGCTGACCGGCAAGGTCAGACCGCCGGTGCCCGGACTGCGAATGGTGGTGCCGCTGTTGGTGGTCTTGGCATCGATGAAGATGCCCTGCACGCCCGCATCCATCTGGAAGCGTCCGAGCTCGGTCATGCCCGCCGGATTCCAATAGACCGTCGACGCGTCATTCGCGATGGCGGTGTTGCCGGCCTGGGCACGACCGGTGCCGGTGGTGCTCTGTTCCTGCAGATTGAAGGCGCCGGCATGTGCTTGCTGAGCTGCCGTGAGCGCCATCAGCGACGCGCCAGCAAGCGCGACGAAACGGGTCCGCATTGGACGTTTCTCCCTTAATAACCTTATGTATCGTTGACTCTTCGATACCGCGCGGTTCGGCCGCAAGCAACGGCCACCTTCCGTAAACGGCAACTTCGTTCGGAAGACAAGCTGCAGCCCACTGCCGCCTGGCACCGCCAGTCGGCTCAGAGTCCGGACCTACCGCACAGCGGCGCGACTCGGGGCCGTGCTTCAGTCGGCCGAGGCCACCAAGGGGGCCGACGCCGACGCGGGCCGCAACGTCACTTGCGCCAGGATGAATGCCATCACGGCGCAGCCGGCGATGCCCGCCACCATCGGCAACGCGGTGCCGTTGAGGAAGCTGCCGACCACCAGCATCACCACGGCGCCGGTCACGAATTGCAGCGTGCCCATCAGCGCCGACGCGGTCCCCGCGATGGCGCCATGCGCTTCGAGCGCCAGCACGGCGGTGGTCGGAATGACGAGCCCGAGAAATCCGTAGCCGATGAACAGGAACGCGGCGAGCACGTCGAGCCGGTCGATGCCCGCTGCAAACAGGCTCAGCACCGCCGCCATCGACAGCGCATAGAAAATCACCGCCACCCGCACCACGCGGCGCAGGCCGAAGCGCGACGCGAGAACGCCGGTGAGCTGCGCAAAGGCGAAGAACGACGCGGCGTTGATCGAGAAGAAGACGCTGTAGAGCATCGGCGACAGGCCGTAATGCTCGATCAGCACGAAGGGCGAGTTGGCGAGATAGGCGAAGAAGCTGGCGATGCCGAAAGCGCCGATGAACGTCAGGCCGAGAAAATGCCGGTCGCCGAGCAGCAGCCGGTAGGCCGCGAAGGCGCCGCCGATCGTGCTGTGCGCCCGCGCCGCCGGCGGTCGCGTCTCGTCGAGGAACAGCGACAGCAAGCCGAGGCCGAGCAGCGCAGCGAGGGTGACGAACCAGAACACGGCGCGCCAGCCCGCCAGCTCGATGACGAAACTGCCGGTGAGCGGTGCCAGGATCGGCGAGATGCTGAAGACCAGCATCAGCATCGACATCAGCCGTGCCGCCTCGACGCCGGTATGCAGGTCGCGAACGATGGCGCGCGGCACCACCATGCCCGCACATGCGCCCAGCCCCTGCAAAAAGCGGAAGGTGATCAGGATTTCGATGCTCTGCGACAGCGCGCAGCCGACGCTGCTCAGCGCGAACAGCACCAATCCGACATAGAGCGGCGCCTTGCGCCCGTAGCGATCCGATACCGGTCCATAGACGAGCTGCCCGAGGCCGAGCGCGATGAAGAACACGAGCAGGCTCAGCTGCACCTGCCCGGTATTGGCGTCGAGGCTGCGGCCGATCGACGGCAGCGACGGCAGGTACATGTCGATCGCGAACGGGCCGATCGCCGACAGCAGGCCGAGGACGACCGCCTTGCGCAGGAGCGTTGTTTGCATGACAGGCTTTCCTCGAAACGAACGACGCCGCGCCCGCCGCAGCGCGACGGACAGCAGCGTGACTTGAACGAAATTGCTGCGCGGGCTTAGGCGATCACTTCCACGCCAGCCGCACGCCCAAGGCGATGAAGGCGGCGCCCATCACGCGTTCCAGCGTGCGCTGCGCCCCGCCGCCATCGAATAGACCGCGCAGCCGCGACGCGGCAAGCACGATTGCGGTCAGCACCAGCAGCCCGTTGACGTCGAACAGCGTGCCCAGCGCCAGGAACTGCAGCGCCGTGTCGCCGCGCGCCGGGTCGACGAATTGCGGCAGGAAGGCGAGAAAAAACAGCGCGACTTTTGGATTGAGCAGGTTGGTCGCGACGCCCTGGCGAAAAATCCGGCCGAGCGGCGCAGCTGATGGTGCGTGCGACATCACCGCCGTGCCACGGCGCAGGCCGAGCTGTCGAAAGCCGAGCCAGACCAGATAGGCGGCCCCGCTCAGCCGCACCGCGTCGAACGCGCTGGGCACCGCCGCCAGCAGCGCGGTGAGGCCGAACGCGGCGGCGAGGATGTGGGCGAAACAGCCGGCCGCGATCCCCAGCGCCGAGGCCAGGCCGGCGGCACGCCCCTGCCCCACCGAACGCGTGATGACATAGAGCATGTCGGGGCCGGGCGTGATGTTGAGCAACAGGCCCGCCGCGATGAACAGCAGAAGCGCGTCGGGATCGAACATGGCGCACCGTACCGCAACGGCGCCGCCGGCCGATCAGTCGAGGACGCGGATCTGCGTTCCGGAGGTTGCAGAGCGCGACGGCTCCGCGAGGCCGGCGACGGGACCGAAATCGACCACGCCCAGCACCTGCGACACAGCGTTGCGCGCAGTGTCGAGCAGCGGAACATAGAGCGCTTCCGAAACGTGCTCGCTGCTGATGGCGTAGGGCCGGCCGCGCACCAGCACGGCCTGGCGCGCGCGCACCACCATCGACAGCGGCCGCAGCGCCTCGCCGAGATGTTCGCCGCAC
Organism: Rhodospirillales bacterium; assembly: GCA_028291365.1. Classification (GTDB taxonomy): domain Bacteria; phylum Pseudomonadota; class Alphaproteobacteria; order BOG-932; family Roseiterribacteraceae; genus Roseiterribacter. The sequence goes on along the minus strand of JAQGIE010000194.1, from coordinate 11,374 downwards.
AGCGCCTCGTCGATGACGCGCCCGGTCGAATTGCGGCCGACGCGTTCGATCAGCGCAGATCCGACCTGCGCCAGACGAAATCCGGTCGGCTGGACGTCGATGACAAAGCTCACCGCCACCAGCTGCGGCAGGTCCGAGGCGAGATCGAACTCGTCCTGCGCCGGCGGCAACGTCCCGTCCTTGCGCCCGCGCCACCACGCCAGCAGGCGCGCACAAAGCGGGCTGGCGCAGGGCGGTGTCGGATCGGAACGCGGACGCACGGATACAGCGTGCCGCGCCCCGATGAGCGAGTTCTTAATGGATGTCGCGCGGCGCAGGCCGCGCCCACCTGTCAGCCGAAGTCGGACAGCGTGTAGGCGGTCGGAATGAACAATCCGTTCGTCGTGTAGATGGACGTCAGTGACGCGTTCTCGGCGAAAAGGGTTCAGTGCACGGCCAAGCGTTCACGCGAGCACCGGCGAAACCATCCGACGCCTAACGACGACGACGACGAAGGGCGCGATCGCACGCCCCCGCTGTCTACGTCGCCGACTGTTCCTTGGTCGCCAGAAACCGCACCAGCGGCCACTGCTCCTGGGTGTGATTCAGGTGCCAGGCATTGCGCGCCAGGAACACCGGCGCGCCGTCATGGTCGTCGGCGACGGCGGCCTGGTTGGTGTCGGTGAAGCGCTTCAGCTCGAGATGGCTCTCGGCCTCGACCCAGCGCGCCGTGTGCAGGGTGGTCGCTTCGAAGTGAACCGGGATGTCGTATTCGGTGCGGATGCGGTCGGCGAGCACGTCGAACTGCAGCGTGCCGACCACGCCGACGATCCAGTTCGAATCCATGCGCGGCTTGAACACGCGCGCCGCGCCCTCTTCCGCCAGCTGCTCCAGCGCGCGGCCGAGATGCTTGGCTTTCATCGGATCGTCGGGACGCACACGCTGCAGCAATTCCGGCGCGAAGCTCGGAATGCCGGTGAAGCGGATCGCCTCGCCCTCGGTGAGCGCGTCGCCGATGCGCAGACTGCCGTGATTGGGAATGCCGAGAATGTCGCCCGCCCACGCCTCTTCCGCCAGCTCGCGCTCGGCGGCGAGAAACAGCAGCGGATTGTGGATCGCCATCTGCTTCTGCGTGCGCGGATGCGTCAGCTTCATGCCGCGCTTGAAATGACCCGAGGCCAGCCGGAAGAACGCGATCCGGTCGCGATGCTTCGGATCCATGTTCGCCTGGATCTTGAACACGAAGCCCGAGACCTTGGCTTCCTCGGGCGCCACTGCGTTGGTGCCGTTGTTGCGCCCGGCCACCGGCTGCGGCCGCGGCGGCGGCGCCATGTCGGCGAGGCCGTGCAGCAATTCGCGCACCCCGAAATTGTTCACCGCCGAGCCGAAGAAGAGCGGCGTCAGATGACCTTCGCGGTACGAGGCGAGATCGAGCGGCTTCATCAGGCCGCGCGCCATCTCGACTTCTTCGCGCAGCTTGGTGACGAGATATTCGGGCAGCAGCGCGTCGAGCTGCGGATCATCGAGACCATTGACGGCGAGGCCGGCATCCGACGCGCCGCGATCGATCAGGATCAGGCGGTCATGGATGAGATCGTAGACGCCCTTGAACTCGCGCCCCATGCCGATCGGCCAGGTCGCGGGCGCGACGTCGAGCTGAAGCTGGTTTTCGATCTCGGAGATGAGGTCGAACGGATCGCGGCCTTCGCGGTCCATCTTGTTGATGAAGGTCGCGATCGGCACGTCGCGCAGACGGCAGACTTCGAACAGCTTGCGGGTCTGGGTTTCGATACCCTTGGCGGCGTCGAGCACCATCACCGCGGAATCGACGGCGGTCAGCGTGCGATAGGTGTCTTCGCTGAAATCTTCGTGGCCCGGCGTGTCGAGCAGGTTGAAGGTGCGGCCGTCATACTCGAACGACATCACCGACGAGGTGACCGAGATGCCGCGCTCGCGTTCGACTTTCATCCAGTCCGAGCGCGCACGCCGCGCGTCGCCGCGCGCCTTGACGGCGCCGGCCATCTGAATCGCGCCGCCGAACAGCAGCAGCTTTTCCGTGAGCGTGGTTTTGCCGGCGTCGGGATGCGCGATGATCGCGAAGGTGCGCCGGCGCGCGATTTCGGGCGGAAGTTCAGGCATGGAAGGCGCGGAGAAGGCCTTGGTGGGAGGGTGGAGTCAATCGGACCGGTCGTCGTCCCCCCACCCTGTCACCCCGGCGAAGGCCGGGGCCCAGGGTCGTGGCAACACGGGACGGTTCCAGATTGCCCCGCTGATGGGCCCCGGCCTTCGCCGGGGTGACAATTAAGGGTGAACCGGTCGGATAACGGTGAACGTCTCGGAAATCAGGACTTGGGCTGATACCCGGCGATGAAGACCCGCACCGCCTCGGTGATGAAGCGTTCGAGCTCGGCGACATCGAGCTTGTGGGCGATCGCCAGCGTGCCGCGCAGATGCACGTGGCCCTTGATCATGGCCAGGAACAGCTCGGCCGCGACCTGCGGATTCGGGATCTCGAGCTCGCCCCGTTCGCTGACATGCTGCAGGAATTCCGCGGTGCGCGCTTCGATCAGGCACGGGCCGCTTTCATAAAAGGCGCGGCCAAGCTCGGGAAAACGGCCGGACTCGCCGACCACGACGCGATGCACGGCCAGAACCTCGGGCCGCAGCAGAAAGCGCATGAATTGCAGGCCGACACGGATCAGGGCCTGGTCGATCGGCAGATGCTCGGCCTCGATCGCCTCGTAGACGATGCGGTGCTTGCCGCATTCCTCCGAGACGCAGGCGGCAAACAACGCCTCCTTGCTGGGATAATACGCATAGAGCGTCGCCTTGGAGACGCTCGCCTCGCGCGCGATCGCGTCCATGCTGGCGCTGCCATAGCCCTCTTCCAGGAAAATGTGCCTGGCCGCGGCCAGGACCTGACCGACCTTGCGGCCTTCGACCGCAACTTCCGGATTTGACGCGGCCTTTGCCGCCTTGCCTGGGTTCGCCATGTCGCACCGTCATAGCAGAGTTCGGGTATCGCGCTGTCCTAAACTGGTGGGTTCAGTTGACAGCCGGTACCGCCCGGATCATGTTCCGCATCTGAACTGAACCGTTCAGTTCATTCAAGGTAACAAGGTGGGACTGATATGCCTGTGCGCAAGCTGTTGCTTCCTGCGGTCGCGGCTGTGGCCACGCTGGGGATCGGAGCATTCGGCGTCCATTGGTTCGTCAGCGGCCGGTTCGTCGAAAAAACCGACAACGCCTACGTCCAGAGCGACATCGCCGCGATCGCCCCCAAAGTGGCGGGCTATATCCGCGAGGTCCGGGTTCGCGACAACCAGAAGGTCGCCGCGGGCGAGATCCTGGCGGTGATCGACGATCGCGACTTCGCCGCCCAGCTCGCCCAGGCCGAGGCCCAGTCCGAGGCGGCCAAGGCCGCCATCGGCTCGATCGAGTCAAACCTGGTGCTGCAGCGCTCGGTGATCGCCCAGGCCGAGGCCGGCATCGGCAGCGCCGAAGCCGATCTCAAACGTGCCCAGCTCGACCAGCAGCGCTATGGCGCGCTGGCGCCCGAAGGCTATGCCACCCGCCAGCGGCTCGAGAGCGCCACCGCCGACCGGCAGAAAGCGGACTCGTCCCTGGTCCGCGCGCGCGCCGCGCTGAAAAGCGAACAGGATCGCGTCGGCGTGCTCGAAGCGTCGCGCGCGCAGGCGCAAGCGCAGCTTCGCCAGGCCCAGGCCAATGCCGACCTCAAGCGCATCGATCTCGAGAACACGGTGGTGCGCGCGCCGTTCGCCGGCACCGTCGGCAACAAGGGCGTCGAGCTCGGCCAGTATGTGAAGGTCGGCACGCAGCTGCTCGCGCTGGTGCCCGAGGAACTCTACATCGTCGCCAATTTCAAAGAGACGCAGATCAGCCGCATGCGCATCGGCCAGCAGGTCGAAGTCGACGTCGACGCCTATTCCGGCGACACGGTCCGCGGCCGTATCGAAAGCCTGGCGCCGGCGTCGGGCTCGCAATTCGCGCTGCTGCCGCCCGAGAACGCCACCGGCAACTTCACCAAGATCGTGCAGCGCGTGCCCGTGCGCATCGCGATCAACAGCGACGCCGCGGCGCGGCTGCGTCCGGGTCTTTCGGTGATCGCCTTCGTCGACACCAAGACCAACGGCCAGCAGACCGCCGACCTGCGCGGCGCCTTCATTCCGCCGACCCGCGCGGCCTCGGCTGGCGGCGCGCCGTAACCCAACCGTGCGGAGAGACGCAACAACTCTCTCCTCGTCATCCCCGCGCACGCGGGGATCCAGGTGTATCCGCATAGGAACCGCAGGAATTCCAAGCTCGACCACCCCGCATCGAGTGCGGGGCAGGCACTGGATCCTCGCTTTCGCGAGGATGACGGATTGGATGAACCGATGACCGATCAAATTGCCAACCCCATCACCGACACCGAACCCAAGCGCGACTTGCGCAAGATCCTCGGTTTCGTCGCCATGGTGTTCGGCATGTTCATGGCGATCCTGGACATCCAGATCGTCAGCTCGTCGCTGCCGCAGATCCAGTCGGGTCTCGCCGCGTCCGCGGATGAAATCAGCTGGATCCAGACCGCGTACCTGATCGCCGAGATCGTGATGATCCCGCTCTCGGGGTATCTGTCGCGGGTGATGTCGACGCGCGTTCTCTACGCCGTGTCGGCGATCAGCTTCACCGCGGCGAGCGCGCTGTGCGCCTTCGCCTGGGACCTGCCCTCAATGGTCCTGTTCCGCGCGCTGCAGGGCTTTCTCGGCGGCGCCATGATCCCGACCGTGTTCGCGTCCGCCTTCAAGATGTTTCCGAAACGGCCGCCGTCGGTGATCATCGGCCTGATCGCCACGCTGGCACCGGCGGTCGGTCCGTCGGTCGGCGGTTACCTGACCGAGACCTATTCCTGGCACTGGCTGTTCCTGATCAATCTCCTGCCCGGCCTGGCAGTCGCGGCGGCGGTGTGGCTGCTGGTCGATATCGACCGTCCCAACTGGTCGCTGCTGAAGTCGATCGACCTGGTCGGGCTGGGCACGATGGCGGCGTTTCTCGGCAGCCTCGAATATGTCGTCGAGGAAGGACCGCGCTACGACTGGCTGCAGGATCCGACGATCCGCGACTTCGCGATCATCAGCGTGCTCAGCGCCGTGCTGTTCTTCTGGCGCGTGTTGCGCGCCGCGCAGCCGATCGTCGATCTGCGCGCCTACGCCGATCGCAATTTCAGCGTCGGTTCGATGCTGCAGTTCGTGGTCGGCATGGGCCTCTATGGCGGCACCTATGTCATGCCGATCTTTCTCGGCCGGGTGCGTGGCTACAACGCGCTGCAGATCGGCGAGACGGTCATCATCTATGGCATCTTCATGTGCATGAGCGCGCCGATCGCCGGCACGCTGGCGCGCAAGTTCGACCCGCGCAAAGTGCTGGCGCTGGGCCTCACCTGTTTCGGCCTGGGCTTCTGGCTCAACTCGTTCCTCACCGCCGACAGCGCCTTCTGGGAGCTGTTCCTGCCCCAGGCGCTGCGTGGTTTCGGCGCCATCACCTGCATCATCCCGATCACCAACATGTCGCTGGGCACGCTCGCGCCGGCCAAGCTCGGCAATGCCAGCGGCCTGTTCAATCTCAGCCGCAATCTCGGCGGCGCCATCGGGCTGGCGCTGATCAACACCCAGCTCAACGACCGCCTGCAACTGCATTGGAGTCAGCTGGCGACCCAGATCAACCCGGCGCGTCCGCAGGTGCAGCAATATATCGACCGGCTGACCGAGCGGTTCGGCGATCTCGTCGATGGCGATCCGACCAGGGCGGCGATGAAGCAGCTGGGCCAGCTGGTCTATCGCGAAGCGACGGTGCTGACCTTCAACGACGTGCTGCTGACGATGGGCGCAGCGTTCTTCGTGATGCTGCCGCTGCTGCTGCTGGCGCGGCGGCCCAAACCGGTCGGCCCGATTTCGGCGCACTGAAGCGTGATCCGATCTTCGCGGGAAAACGCACCAGCGGCTGTTGCAATTCCGGCCGCGGCCGCGTCGGCAGGGCATTTGTAAATTTCACCACGGAGGACTCAGAGAAACGCAGAGAACACAGAGGTACGGGTCGTGTGACGCGATGCGCATCGTCCTCGATTGATTTGGTGCGCTTTGCGCGCGTCGACCGAGCCTGGTCGTCGGTCGTCTCAGTCCCTCTGTGTTCTCCGCGTCCTCTGCGTTCTCTGTGATCAAAGCCTTCGATCTCTGTTTCAATCGACTGGCGCATCCGATCGGCGCGGGCAACGTGACGGATTGTGCGCGAAGGACCATTTCGGCTCCTTTCGTAACCAACCGCCTGCGGCCGCGAGCGGGTTAACCCGCACGCACGGGTTGTTTCGCCGCAGCTTGCCCATCATGACTGGTCCGGTTCCTGAAATCCGGAGTGGTCATGAAACCGCTGATCGTCGCCTGCACTGCATTCCTCGCTCTGTCCGCCGCCAACACTGCATGCGCGCGCGAGACGGCGACCACGCATCCGGTGCTGCAGGTTCAGCTCGCGCCGAGCCTGAGCCAGGCAAGCTCGGGCCGGCTGCTGGTGTTCGCGCGACCGCTGGCGGCGGCGAAAGCGGAAGCCAAGGACGGCGCCATCGACGAAGTCGACACCAACTTCATGGATGTCGAGGCGGTGTCGGTCGCCGCCCGCGAAGTCGCGCGCATCGCACCCGGCGAGACGGTCGACATCGATCTCGACGGCGTGACGTTCCCCGATGGTTTTTCGCAGCTCGCGCCCGGCCTCTACGCGGTGCAGGCGGTGCTCGACGTCAATCACAGCTACGCCTATAGCGGCCGCAGCGGCGGCGACCTGATCAGCCCGGTCGTCGAACTGAAACTGCCGCTCGACGGCGCCAAGCCGATCGCGCTCGACCATACCGTGCTGCCGTTCGATCCCTGGTCGCCGCCGCGTGCCAGCGACAGGCTGCGCGCCGATCTGCAGGCGGCGCGGCCGTCGATCGAAGCGATCGATTTCACCAGCCCTTCTTTGACGAAATTCTGGGGCCGTCCGATCAAGATGCGCGGCTGGGTCGTGCTGCCGCCCGACTATGCCAAGGATCCCAAGCGCCGCTACCCGACGGTCTTTTATACGCACGGCTTCAGCGGCAATGCCGACCACCTCACCGGCACCGGCGCGACGCGCTACGCGGCGATGCGTGACGGCAAGGCGCCGCCGATGATCTGGGTGCTGCTCGACCAGTCGACTGCCACGGGTACGCATGAATTTGCCGACAGCGTCAATAACGGGCCATGGCAACACGCGCTGGTCGACGAGCTGATTCCCGACCTCGAAGCGCGCTACCGCATGGATGCGCGGCCGAGCGGCCGGTTTCTGACCGGACATTCGTCGGGCGGCTGGGCAACGCTGTGGCTGATGGTCAATCAGCCGAAACGGTTCGGTGGCACCTGGTCGACGTCGCCCGACCCGTCCGACTTCCGTGACTTCACCGGCATCGACCTGACGATTGGCGAGAATGTCTATCGCAAGAGCGACGGCACGCTGCGGCCGCTGATCCGCGACAAGGGCAAGGTGGTCGGGACGCTGCGTTCCTTCGCGCTGTACGAAGAAACGCAGGGCGAATATGGCGGGCAGATGCGCGCCTTCGAATGGGTGTTCTCGCCCCGCGGCGTGGATGGGCGTCCGTTGCCGCTGTTCGATCGCGTCACCGGCGACGTCGATCCCGCGGTGGCTGCCTATTGGCGTGCGAATTTCGACGTGGCGCGGCGCCTGCAGACGCGCTGGCCGGAATTGAAGAAGGACCTCGACGGCAAGATTCACATCGCGGTCGGCACTGCCGACACGTTCTATCTCGACGGTCCGGCACGAAAGCTGGAAGCGGTGATGCAGTCGTTGGGCGCCAAAACCGACTTCCGCTATCTCGCCGGCAAGACGCATTTCGACCTCTACAAGGTCGGCGACGAGAACTCGGCGCTGCTGAACGATTTCGCCTGGGAAATGTACGCGGTCGCGCGACCGAAAGAGATGCGCAGGAACTAGGACCAGACGGTCGCGCCGCTACATCGAAAGAAGGTCACCACAGAGAACACAGAGAACACAGAGTTCGGAAGCGCGCGAAGCGCGCAGGAGAAACGCGCAGGAGAAAAATGAAACCGAACGCCGACGAAGCTGCGCTGCCTCTGCGTTCTCTGTGTTCTCTGTGGTAAAAACTTCTTCCTGCGCGCTTCGCGCGCTTGGAAGACGATCGCGTTCAGCTGCCCGCAGCAAGCTCCGCCACATAGTCGCCGATCGCCAGGCTTGCGGTCAGGCCGGGTGACTCGATGCCGTACAGCGCGACGATGCGCGGATGCGGGCGCGTGATGGAGAAGTCGGCGGGCGGCGCGCCCGGCGGCACCAGCTTGGGCCGCATGCCGGCATAGTCGGCGGCGAGCGCGCCGTCCGGCAGGCCCGGCCACCAGCTGCGGATCGAGGCGTAGAAACGTTCGGCGCGCTCGGGATCGACGCGATAATCGATGTGATCGACCCATTCGACGTCGGGACCGAAGCGCACCCGGCCGGCGAGATCGATGGTGGCGTGCATGCCAAGTCCGCCGGGTTCCGGAATCGGATAGACCAGCCGCTGGAACGGCGGCTTGACGCCGCTCAGCGCGAAGTAATTGCCTTTGCACAGCCAGGCTTGCGGCGGCGTCAGCCCGATCGAGCTTGCGATCTTCTGCGCGCCGAGTCCGGCCGCGATCACGACGGTCCGGCAGGCGAGGCGCATCGGCGTCTCGCCGCCGATCGCAAGCTCGACGCGATCGTCGGCGAGCGCGCCGCCCGTCACCGGTGCGCGCAGCGCCAGCGCCCCGCCCGCTTCCTCGAGATCGCCGAGATAGGAAAGCATCAGCGCGTGGCTGTCGACGATGCCGGACAGCTTGCTGTAGAGGCCCGCCGTCGCCCGCACTTCGGGTTCGAGTTCGCGCACCCGCGCGGCGTCGATCGGTTCGAGCTCGACGCCGTTGCGGCGCGCCAGGTCGGCGATGCCGGCGAGATCGGCACGCTGCGCCTCGTCGGCAGCGACGATCACCTTGCCGACACGCCGGTGCGGCACGCCGCGCCCGGCGCACCATTGGTACAGGAGATCGCGTCCGCGCACGCACAGGCGCGCCTTGAGACTGCCCGGCGCGTAGTAGATCCCGGCATGGATCACTTCGGAATTGCGCGCGCTGGTTTCGGTCCCGAACGCATCGGCGGCTTCGAGCAGCAGCACGTCCCGCCCCGCCCGCGCCAGGCTGCGCGCGCAGGCGAGTCCGACGACGCCCGCCCCGATCACCACGCAATCGACGCTATCCATCAGACGAAGCGATAGAGTCGCGCGGGATTGTCGACCAGCACGCGCTTGCGCAGGGCCGCGTCGGGCGCCCAGTCGGCCAACAGATCGAGCAGCGCGCCGGCATTGGGCATGTCCTTGGTCAGCGCGACATGCGGCCAGTCGCTGCCCCAGATGCAACGATCGGGCGCTGCCTCGAGACAGGCCTGCGCGATCGGCTTCACCGCCTCGTAGGGCGGCGGTTCGATGCGATAGGCGCCCGACAGCTTGACCCAGGCGCCGTCACGCAGCAGCGCGATCATGGTCGCGAACCCTTCATTGCCGAACGGCGCGTGTCCCATATGGTCGATCACGAACGGCACGTTGAGCCGCGCCAGACGCGGCGCCAGTTCGGGCAGGCTGCGCGCGTCGAGCAGCAGTTCGAGATGCCAGCCGAGCGGCGCGATGCGCTCGGCCAAGGGCTCGATCGCGTCGAATCCGAGCCCGCCGCCGAACAGCACGTTGACCCGCACCGCGCGCACCCCGTCGTCGTGCAAGGATTCGAGCGTCGCGCCGTCGATGTCGGGCGGCACCACCGCGACGCCGCGAAGCCGGTCGGGGTGGGCCTTCAGCGTTTCGATCATGCGGCGATTGTCGCTGCCGTGCACGCTGACCTGCACCAGCACGCCGCGCGCGCAGCCGAGCGCATCGAGATGCCGGAGATAGGCCTGCTCGGTCGCTTCCGGCGGCGTATAGCTGCGCGCCGCAACGAACGGATACGCCGGCGGCACGCCGATCACATGCGCGTGCGAATCGCAGGCGCCGTCCGGCATGGTGAAAGAAGGCGCGCGCGTGACGCCGGGAGCGAGGCAGGCAGGTGCGTCAGGCATCTTCAGTCAGTTCCCGTCCTTTGGTTTCAGGCAGCAGCAGCGCCGCAAGAAACATCAGCCCGTACGCGCCGGCGGCGAACAGGCCGATCGCTTCGCCGAGATTCATGGTCGCCGACAGCACGCCGACCAGCCAGGGAAACAGCGCACCGACGGCACGCCCGAAATTATAGGCAAAGCCCTGCCCCGAACCGCGCAACGCGGTCGGGAACAGCTCGGTGAAAAAGGCACCGATGCCGCTGAACACGCCCGAGGCGAAGAAGCCGAGCGGAAAGCCCAGCACCAGCATCGTCGCATTGTCGATCGGCACGAAGGCGTAGACGAGCACGGTCAGGGTCGAGCAGACCGAAAACAGGAAGGCGTTGTTCCGCCGCCCGATCCGGTCGGTGAGATAGGCGCCGACGACATAACCGGTGAAGGAGCCGACGATGATGACGGCGAGATATCCGCTCGAGTTCAGCACCGACAGATGTTTCTCGGTCTTGAGATAGCTCGGCAGCCAGGTGGTGATGGCGTAGTAGCCGCCCTGCGCGCCGGTCGCGAGCAGCGAACAGAGCAGCGTCGTCTTGAGCCAGCGCGGCGAGAAGATCGCCCACAGACTCGGCCGCACGCCGCCTTTTGCCTGCATCGCCGCGCGCGTGGCTTCGAACACCGCGGGTTCCGGCACGTGCTTGCGCACGAAGAAGACGAGAAAGGCGGGCGCGATGCCGCAGAAGAACAAGGCGCGCCAGGCGATCTGATCGGGCAGCGTCGAGAACAGGATCGCCTGCAGGATCACTGCCGCGCCCCAGCCGACGGCCCAGCCGCTTTGCACCGTGCCGACCGCCTTGCCGCGATGCCTGGCGCGGATCACCTCGCCCATCAGCACCGAACCGGCGGCCCATTCACCGCCGAAGCCGAGTCCCATCAACGCGCGGGTCGCGAACAGCTGCTCGAAATTCTGCGCCAGGCCGCTGAGGCCGGTGAAGAAGGCGAACCACAAGATGGTGATCTGCAAGGTGCGCACGCGACCGATACGATCGGCGAGCAGGCCCGCGACCCAGCCGCCGATCGACGACAGAAGCAGTGCTGCCGTTGCCAGCGCACCCGCGTCGGCTTTCGAAATGCTCCAGGCCGTGATCAGCGACGGAATGACGAAGCTATAGATCTGGACGTCCATTGCATCGAGCGCCCAACCCGAAAAACAGGCCCAGAAGGTCCGTCGTTCGGGCGGCGACAGCTCGCCGTACCAGGTCTGTGCCTC
>JAQGIE010000189.1 GCA_028291365.1 Rhodospirillales bacterium | reverse complement strand
GGCCTGACCGCGATGAAGCTCGTGGTCGGAATCATGACGGGCAGCATCGGCGTGTTGTCGGAGGCCGCGCATTCGGCGCTGGACGTGGTCGCGACGATCATCACCTGGCTCGCCGTGCGCGTGAGCGACAAGCCGGCCGACCGCGAGCATCCGTACGGCCACCAGAAAATGGAGAGCGTCGCCGCCCTGGTCGAGACGGCGCTGCTGTTTCTGACCAGCGCGTGGATTCTTTGGGCCGCCGGCGCCCGCCTGCTCGCGCCCGGCGCGCACCCGGTCGAGGCGACCTGGTATGCGGCGGCGGTGATGGTGGTTTCGATCGTGGTCGACTTCTTCCGCTCGCGCTCGCTGTACAAGATTGCGCGCGAGACCAAGAGCCATGCGCTCGAGGCGGACGCGCTGCATTTCAAGTCGGACATCTACAGCTCGGCCGCCGTGCTGGTCGGCGTCGGCGCGGTGTGGGCCGGTTGGCCGCAGGGCGACGCGGTCGCGGCGATCGCGGTCGCGGTCGTCGTGCTGCGCGCCGGCTGGCGGCTCGGTTCCGAAACGGTCGGCGCGCTGGTCGACGCCGCACCGGAAGGCGCGATCGACGGCATTCGTGCCGCCGCGGCTGCGGTGCCAGGCGTCGTCGACGTCCGCCGCGTGCGCGCGCGACCGGCAGGACCAACGCTCTTCGTCGACATCGAGGTCCTGGTGTCCCGTACGCTCGGCATCGAACGCACGGCCGAGATCAAGGAAGCAGTGGCCGACGCGGTTCACGCATCGCACGAGGATGCCGACGTGATGGTCTACGCCGAACCGCTCCGCCTCGATGACGAGACCGTGCATCAGCGCGTGCACGCCATCGCCGTGCGTTTGGGGACCGCGGTGCATCACGTGACCGTGCAGCAGCTCGGCAAGCGCGCCTCGGTGTCCCTCGATCTCGAAGTCGATGCGAGGCTGACGATCGGCGAGGCGCACGAAGTCGCGTCGCGGCTGGAAAAAGCGCTGCACGACGAGCTGGATGAAGCAGTCGAGATCGAAACGCATATCGAGCCCCGCGCCATCGAACCGGTCGATGCCGCGCCGCTGCGGCCCGACGAACTCGAGCGGCTGCAGGCGATCGTCATCGAGGTGGCGCAGGCCGTGCCGACCGTGCTTGACGCCCACGACATCCGTGGCCGCTACACCGAGCGCGGCGTGTACCTGTCCTTCCACTGCCATTTCTCGCCGAGCGAGAATATCGAAACCGTGCATGAGGCGGTGTCGCGCGTGGAGAACGACCTGCGCGAACGCATTCCGCATCTGCGGCGCGCCATCATCCATGCGGAACCGAAGAATTAGGCGGCGGCACGCTCCGTCAGGCCGAAGCGAGGCGAGTTTCCTGCCGCATCGAATCCGACCGTTGGTTCGTTGTTGAGAGTCAGCGATACGCAAGCAAAGACGTACCCGGTCGAGTGTTGACCGATCCGGTCGGGGGGCGTACTTGCCGCGCCGCGATGAGCATTCCCAGGCCGCGCCTGATGGCCAGCGCCGCCTGCGGGCGAAGGAGGTGCGCCGTGTTTCAGATTTTCGCCGATCTGCGCCCCCTCGCCACGTGCGCAATCGCTTTCGTTTTCTGCTCGCTCCATCCGGTTCGCGCCGATGCGCAAAGCGCGCCGGCCGAAGCGGCCGAGGCGTCGGATGCAGACGAGACATGGAGTCTGCACGGGCAGACCACCTTCATCTTCCAGCATCGAGGCAGCGTGCGTTCGCCCTATCGCGGCGAAAACTCGTTCGGCCCTAATCCGCAGGATCGCGAGACCTGGACCGCGACGGCGTTTCTCGGCCGCCGGCTGTGGGACGGCGGTGCGCTGTTCTGGAATCCGGAATCGACGCAGGGTCACGGGCTGAACGATGTCACCGGCATTGCCGGATTCGTGAATGGCGAGGGCAGCCGCGCCGGCAGCGACGAACCGCGCCTGTCGACGGCGCGCCTGTTCTTTCGGCAGACATTCGGCCTCGGCGGCGGGCGCGAGAAGGTCGAGGATGACGCGAACAAGCTGGGCGGCGAGATCGACGTGTCGCGCGTCACGATCACCGCCGGCAAGTTCGCGGCCATCGACGTGTTCGACGACAATGCGTTCAGCCACGATGCGCGCACGCAGTTTCTCAACTGGGCGCTGGTCGCGAACGGCGCCTGGGATTTCCCGGCCGACGCCAAAGGCTACAGCTGGGGCGTTGCCGCCGAACTGAATCAGCCCGACTGGGCCATGCGCGCCGGCGCGTTCCTGCTGCCGCGCAAGGCCAACGGAAAGCGGCTCGACGGCGATCCGTCGCGCGCGCTCGGCGGCGTTGTGGAATTCGAAGTTCGCCCCGATTTCGGTCTGGGACCGGCCAAGCTGAAAGCCCTCGCCTATGCGAACCACGCGCATATGGGCAGCTACGAGCGCGCACTCGCGCTGGCGCCGACGGCGCCCGACGTGACGGCGACGCGGGCCTACCGGACCAAGTTCGGTTTCGGCCTCAATCTCGAGCAGCCGATCGGCGACGATGTCGGCCTGTTCGCGCGGGTCGGCCGGAATGACGGGCGCAGCGAGACCTGGGCCTACACCGAAATCGATCGCACGCTCTCGGTCGGCGCGAGCGTCAGGGGCGCGGCCTGGAACCGCAACGACGACACGGTCGGCGTGGCCCTGGTGGTGAACGGCCTCGCGCGCGATCACCGCCGCTACATCGCGGCTGGCGGCCTCGGCTTCATCCTGGGCGACGGCCGCCTGGCCTACGCGCCAGAACGAATTCTCGAAGCCTACTACCGATTCAGCCTGATCAAGCCGATCGACGTGACGCTGGACGTGCAGCATGTCGACAACCCGGCCTACAATCGTGATCGCGGGCCCGCCGACATCGTCGGTGGCCGGCTGCATGTCGAGTTCTGAGACGCGTCCTCGCACCCGCTTCGAGCGGTCCGGTTCGGCCAGCAGAACTTTGGCGTTGTCCCGGCATTCTCTTCCCTGATCCGCGGCTGGAGAATGGCTTCGCAATGACTCAGGCACCCAAGGAGTCGGACGATCCCGAGCTCGGCAACGAACGTGACGTCGCCGCCACCGTCGGATCCAGCAAGCCACGCCTGTTAGGCCTGCTGGGACCGGGCCTGATCACGGGCGCTTCGGACGATGATCCGAGCGGGATCGCGACCTACAGCCAGGCCGGCGCGCAGTTCGGCTTTGGCATTTCCTGGGCGATGCTGTTCAGCTATCCGCTGATGTCCGTCACCCAGGAGATCGCGGCGCGTATCGGTCGCGCCACCGGGCACGGCGTCGCCGGCATCCTCGCCCGACATTATCCCGCCTGGCTGCTCCAAGGCTGCGTCGGTCTGTTGCTGTTTGCCAATGTGGTGAATCTCGGCGCCGATCTTGGCGCCATGGCGGATGCCACGACCTTGCTGATGCCCGGACCACGCTGGCTGTACGTGATCCTGTTCGGAACCGTGTGCATCCTCGCGCAGATTTTCATGCAATACGCGCGATACGTTTCGCTTCTGAAATGGTCGACGCTGGCCCTCTTCGCCTATTTCGCAACATTGGGGTTCGTGCACATCCCGTGGGGCGAAGCCTTGCACGGCTTTCTCGTGCCGTCGCTGCCAGGAGGGATGGATGCGGTGACGGTGCTGATCGCGGTGCTGGGCACGACGATCAGCCCGTATCTGTTTTTCTGGCAGTCGAGCCAGGAAGCGGAAGACCAGCGTGTCGTACCACGGCGCCGGCCGTTGGTTCGTGCGCCGAGCCAAAGCGCGGCGGCGCTCGAACGAATTCGCATCGACACCTATGTCGGCATGGGTTTTTCGAATCTCGTGGCCGTCGCGATCATGCTCACGACAGCCGCAACGCTGCACCAGCACGGCATCACGGAGGTGGCGACGTCGGCACAAGCTGCCGAAGCCCTGCGCCCGCTGGCAGGGGATTTTGCATTTGCACTATTTGCCTTGGGTATCATTGCGACCGGATTGCTCGCGGTTCCAATCCTCGCCGGTTCGGCGGCCTATGCGATCGGCGAATCGCGACGGTGGCCGGTTGGTCTGGCGCGTGCGCCACGCGAAGCTCGCGCATTTTACGGAACCCTCACCGCCGCGACGCTGCTTGGCGTCGCTCTCAACTTCGCGCCAATCGATCCGATTCGCGCCTTGTTCTGGAGCGCCGTCATCAACGGAGTCACCGTTGCGCCGGTCATGGCGGTCATGATGTTGGTCGCGTCACGACGCGATCTGATGGGTCCGGCCACGATCGGCGTGACGATGAAGGCGATTGGCTGGCTCGCGACGCTCGTGATGACCGCAGCTTCGCTGGTCACGATCGCGGGTTGGATCGCGTAAGATCCGAAAAGTTACCCGTCGCTCCGGCTAGTGCACGTCCAGCAGCAGCATCAACCCGCCGCCGCCCTTCTGCTCGGCATTGTTGTTCGTCGTGTGATGCGAGATGTGGCAGTGCACGAGCCACTTGCCGGGTCGCCGCGCCTGCCAGATCACGTCGTAGCGCTGGCCCGGACCGACATTGACCGTGTCGGCCTCGAACCGCGCCGACTGCGGCAGCGTTTCGCCGTCGCGCGCCACCACCGTGAACGGGCCGCCATGCACGTGCATCGGATGGACGAAGCCGTTGTTGGTGCCGATGAAGCGCAGCTTGACGGTCTCGCCGACTTTCATCGAAACGGTCTCGGTCGCGGGATAGGCCTTGCCGTTGATGGTGAAGTAGTTCGGCTGGCCGCCATCCATCGGCATCGCCGGATAGGTGAGCCCCTCGCGAAAGAGCCACTCCTGTAGCTGGATCACGTGATCGTGATCGGCCGCGACCTCGTCAGCCGGGTTCGCCGGATCGACGATGATCGCGCCGTAGATGCCCAGCGCCTGCTGCCGGTCCGGCTTGTAGTGCGGGTGATAAAAATACGTGCCGTGCTGTTCGAGCCGGAATTCGTACGCGTAGACGTCACCGGGCTGGATCGGTGCCTGGGTGATGTCGCCGGGCCCGTCCATCTGGTTGGGCAGGATCAGCCCGTGCCAGTGCATCGTCGTCGGTTCGGGCAGATGGTTTCTGACGTTGATGCGGACGCGATCGCCCTGGCGCAGGTGCAAGCGCGGACCGGGGATCTGTCCGTTGACCGCATACCCGTCGACCGCAACGTCCGGCAGGATGTTCCAGCGGACCGGTGCGACGTCGAGGTCGAACACTTTCACGTCGCCTTCCATGCGCGGCGCGAGTTCCTGGTCGCCGCGCGCGCCGGCGGCCGCGATCGTCTTGACCAGCCGCGGATGCACCGCCGCCATGTCGCGCATCGCGTCGGCCGGCGTGTCGCGGTCCATGATCATGCCCGGCGGCATGATCGACGCGCCGACATCCTCGGCGCCGAGCGACAGGTTTACCCAGTTTGCGGGCGCGATCATGCCGAGCGCGAGCGCGAGCACGGAGATTCCGCCGACGGCGGCGAGTTGCGGAATGGTGGTGTCGCCGCCCATCGAATGGCCGGCGTGTCCGGCGTCATGCACATGCTGCTCGCCCGTAGCCTTGCGCGGCAGGTCGAACTTCGAGCCCTTCTTCCGCTCGGTCATCAAGCCGTGCTTGAGCTTGCGGATCACCAGCCAGACATTTGCGGGATAAGCGAGCGTGAAACCGGCGATCACGCCCAGCGACATCACGCCCCAGAAAAGCAGCTCGGTTGGCTGCATGGCGCGCATGTCGCGGCCCATCATCAGGAACGACATCACCGGCGCCATGGCCGCCATCATGAAATTCATGCTGACGAACTCGGGCACGAACGAGTTGCGCACGTTCTCCCAGTAGGTCCCGCCCATCATGTTCTTCATGAACAGCGCCTGGAAGATGAACAGGCCGAAGGAGAAGCCGGCGAGATACTCGACGATCAGGTCGATCCACATCGGCAGGCCGAGCGAGGCCGTGATCGCGGCGGCCAGGATGATGCCGGTCGCATCGCCCGCGACGCAGTGAATGGTCGAACCGACGCCCTGCTTCCAAAGTGGTGCTACGAATTTCTCGTGTTCGCCCGGCCGCGGTTCCTTGTCAGCGAGGACGTAGAGCAGCAGACCGATCGGCCCCATATAGAGCGTCACCAGCACGAAGCCCCATTTCATCACGACGGGCTCGGGATTGTGCCGGAACTGATCGATCGCGACATACGCGGTCGACCCGCCCGCCAGCACGAACCAGACGACCAGGAACCAGTCGATCGGCTGAATGATCATGCGCTATCTCCGGTCTGCCTCGCCCGACCCGCCTCGGGCCGCCAACGCGTGACCGGTGCCGATGTCCGCGCGATCAGTGACCGTGCTCGTCCGGCGCCGCCCCGACGCGCACCACTGCACCACCGCCATCGACGCGGTAGTCGATCGTCCGCTGCTCGTTGCGCCCGTCGGGATAGGTCACCCGGACCGTCGCGCGGCACGCGGGGACGTCGCCAACCGCCCTCCCCGCAAATGCATCGAAGCCGAACTTCGAGGCGCGGGCATCGGCGATCTGGCGGTCGGTCGCCGCAGCCTTGTCCTCGCCCTGCCCCGCCCGATGGGCGGAAAGATGCGCGACACGGCGGTCCATGTCGGTGCGCACGAAGTTCTCGACGCGCTCCCGGATGCCGGGCGTATCGCAAGCGAGCCCGTCCGCCTGCTTCGCGGCATCGGACGACGGCGCCGGCGCATTGGCGGCAACCGGTGTGCCGTGATCATGTGCCGGCGCTTCGTCGCCATGCGAATGCGGCGCCGCTTCGTCGCCATGATCGTGGCCGCCGTGATGATGCGATCCGGCGTCGGGCAGACGTTGCACGCCGAGCCCATGACGGTAGACATTTTCGCCGCCGTACCAGCCGGTACCGGCGATCCCGATCGCCGCCGCGACCAGCAGCAATGAGGTGACGGCACCGCCGCCGAACGCACGCCTTCGGTCGAACCACGCCGCGATGACTGTGGCGGCCAGCACCGCCGCCGTGCCGTAGGCCCAGCTCTGATGAACCAGCAAATTGGCGTGCGCCGCGTCGTCGTGCCCGACCGTCCAGGCGGCATAGAGACCGCTTGCGATCGCGGCCGACGCGCCGAGCGCACCGATGACGAGGTTGACGCGGGCGGCGACGGTGAGCGCCGCCGCCGCCGGCCGCGGCGCGAGCGCGCGCGCCGCGAAGAACAAGAAGACCGCGAGCAACGTGGGCGCGATCGCGAAGTGAACCAGTAACGGGTGCCAGTTCGGCACGATCTCCGGCATCACGACACCTTCCACGCGACGGTGCCGGCCGGTGCCTTGTACCAGCCCGGATCGGCGTAATCGGGCGCGAGGTCGTCGCGCACCTTCATCACCGTGAACATGCCGCCCATTTCGAGCGGCCCGTACGGACCGGTGCCCGCCATCATCGGCAACGTGTTCTTCGGGCCCTTCATCATGCCCGCCATGTCGGTCATTTCGGACATGCCGGTCTCGCCCATCGGCATATAGCCGGGCAGCACCGTCGCGATCCGGCCCGCAACGCTGCGCTGATTGACGCCCAGCATGTTGGGGACGGTGTGGCCCATCTGGTTCATCGTGTGATGCGACTTGTGGCAGTGGAAGGCCCAGTCGCCGGGATTGTCGGCGATGAACTCGACCGTTCGCGTGGTGCCGACCGGCACCTGCACCGACGCTTCGGGCCAGCGTCCGCTTTCGGGAATCGGGCCCGCGTCGGTGCCGACCACCCACATGTGGTGGCCGTGAATGTGCATCGGATGTTCGTGCATCGACAGATTGCCGATGCGGATGCGCACGCGTTCGCCGGTGCGCACGATCATGTGCTCGATCGCGGGGAACACCTTGCCGTTCATCGTCCAGATGTCGTGGTCGAGCATGACCGCCGGATCGGGACGATAGGTGCCGGGATGCACCGCCCAGGCGTGCAGCAGCACGGCGAAGTCGCGATCGACGCGGCCGATTGCCGGGTCCTTTGGATGGATCACGAACATGCCCATCGCGCCGACCGCCTGCTGCAGCATCTCATCGCCGTGCGGGTGATACATGTTGGTGCCGTGCTGCCGCAGCGTGAACTCGTACGCGTAGGTCTCGCCCGGCTCGATGTGCGGCGCGCTGAGACCGCCGACGCCGTCCATGCCGCTCGGCAGCAGAATCCCGTGCCAGTGCACCGAGGTACGTTCGGGCAGCTTGTTGGTAACGAGGATGCGCACGCGGTCGCCCTCGACCGCCTCGATGGTGGGGCCCGGCGCCGAGCCGTTATAGCCCCACGCTTTGACCTTCATGCCGGGCGCGAATTCCTGCACGACCTCTTCGCAGACGAGGCGGAACTCCTTCACCCCGTCCTTCATCACGTACGGCAAGGTCGAGCCGCTGAGCGTGATCACCGATGGCCGGTCGGTGCCCTCGACGAAGCGCGTCGATCGCGCCGGCGTCTTCGTCGCCATCGCGGGCAAGCGGTCGGCGGGTTGTTCGCCCATGCGCATGCCCGGCATCTGCGTCCTGTCGTGCTGCGCCGCCGCGGACCGCGACAGGCCCGCGGCCGCGCCGATCAGGCCGGCGGCCTTCAGCAACTTGCGTCGTCCGAACATCATGGGTGCCCTCCCGGAGCTTGTGCCGGCGTTGCGCTCGCGCGCGTCCGCTTCGTCGTGGTGGTGGCGATCGGTGCGGGTGCGAGGAGCGTTTCGGGCAGCGGCCCGCCGAGCGCGCGGTCGAGTTCGGTGCGCGCGATCCAATGGTCGCGGGTCGCCTCGACATAGGCGCGGTAGGCCGCGATCTCGTTCTGCTTCGCCGCCAGCACGTCGAAGATGCCGATCAGCATGTAGTTATAGTGTCCCATTGCGAGATCGACGATGCGCCGCTGCAGCGGGATCACGACTTTCCCGTACTGCTCGGCGAGTGCGCGCGTGCGGATCAGCTTCTCGCGCTGCTCGCGCACCTGGCTGCGCAGGTCGATCGCCTGCTGCAGCATCCGCTGTTCGGCTTGCCGCAATTGCCCCGCGGCGCGCGCGCGTTCGGTCTGGCCGGTATCGAAGATCGGCAGCGGCATCTGCAACGAGGGGCCGGTCAGGCGATCGCCGGCAGCTTCTCGCTCGGTGTCGACGCCGATCTCGGCATTGCCAAGCCAGGCGAAGGTCCGTGCATAGCCGAGCGACTGTGCCAGCCCTTGTGCCTCCGCCTTCGCTGCCGCGAGCCTGAGGTTGCGCTCGATCGCGAGTCCCTCCAGGCGATCGAACGGCAGCCGCTCGGCCGGCAGGTCCGGCAGCTTCGGAATCGCGCGCCACGAGGCATCCGCGCCGGCGAGCCCCATCAACCGCGTCACTTTCTCCCTGGCAGCGGCTGCTTCGGCTTCGGCGCGCGCGAGCTCGATGCGCGCGCTTTCATACGCGGCCTGCTCACGCACATACTCGAGTTCGCCGACATTGCCGGCATCGAACAGGCGCTTCGACAGATCGACCGAAACCTGCGCCCCCTTGGCGCTCTCGCGCAGCACCTGGGCGAGCTGCGAAGCTGCGGCATACGTCAGGAACGCATCGCGCGTGTCAGCCGCGAGATCGACGACCTCGCTCGCGATCCGGGCCTTGGTCGCCTCGTACTTCGCCCCGGCGACCTGCACGCGCGCGGGCGCGAACAGCAGCGACACGAAGTTCTCGGTGACCCCGAGTTCGAGATCCGGCTTTCCGCCTCGGTCCGACCAGCGCAGCAGGCCCGAAAAGACCGGGTTCTGCAGCAGGCCGGCCTGCACCACGTCCGCCTGCGTGATTCCGATCTCTTCGTAGCTCGCCTGCAGGCTGCGATTGCGCAGCAGTGCGACCTGCACCGCCTCGTCGGGACCGAGCGGCCGCGCGAGCAGCGTGCGTATGGACTGCGCCACCGCTTCGTCCTCGGCGCTGCCGCGGATCCATTGCGTCGGTTGCGCCAGCCGCTCGCCGACACGGGTCTGCACGTCGGCGAAGCCCGCTTCGGGGGACTGCGCCGTGGCGCAGCCTGCGAGTGCGAGGAAAAGCGAGCCGCCGATGGCGGCTCGCACGGTGCTTCGTCGCGTCACGGCTTCGAACCATCCATCTTCGAGTGATCCATGCCGGGCATGTTCGAGTGGTCCATCGCCGCGCCGGCGGGCTTCACCGAATCGACGACGTACTCGTCCTTGCCGGTCGACTTGAGCGTGAATGCGACCCTGTCGCCTTCTTTCACCTTGCTCAGGTCGACGCCCTTCTGGACGGGAAAGTCCATCACCATCGCCGGCCAGCCGATCGCGTGGATCGCTTCGTGCGCAATTTTCACGGTGCCCTTCGCCGGATCGATCGCCCGGACCGTGCCCGTGGCGGCGACGCTGCCCGACTTCGCGTCGGCGGCCTTTTGCATCGCGCCGTGGTCCATCTTCGAATGGTCCATGCCGCTCATGCCGGCCATCGACATGACCGGACTCTCGGCGACGTGGATCGGACCGGCGAAGACGTTCGGCGGCGGGGTGAAGGCAGAAGCTTGATAGGCCGCGTCGGCGACGCTGCCGGCGGGCACGCTCCAGGCGACGGGCTCGTTGGCGCAGCCGGCCAGCGCGGCGGCGGCGAGCAGCGATGCGAATTGATGGATCATCGAAACCTCTCGGGATGCAGCAGATCGGGCGCGGCCGGCGGCGGTGCCGGTCGCGGACGGATGCAGGCCGAGCGGCGGGCGACGCGAGACGGAGTCCGTCTTGCGTGCGCGCAGGGGTTCGAACCGGGCGGCGCCTAGGCGCCCCGGCCGCTCAGCCTATGGCGGTGGTTCGTGGAGGACGTGCGTCGCGCGGCGGCAACCAGCCCTGCCCGGCACGGTCGAGGGCCGGCACCGGCGGCGCCGGCAGCTCGGGGGCCACCAAGCGCACGAGCGCCGGCAGCGGCACCGCGACCAGGCAGAACGCGGCGCAGTCCTTGGCCGACATGCCATGGAGGCAGTCTGGGCAGGGCTGATCCTCGTCGTCGCCCATGTCCGAGCGCTTCTCGACATGGGCATGGAAGTCCGCCGCCTCGGGGGTCGCCATCGCATGCGCGGGCGCCTCGCCCGGGCAGCGATGCGGCAATGCGCTGGCGGCCTGCAACGTCCCGATCGAGAAGATCAGGACGAGCAGCGCGGCGATCCAGCGGCGCGGACGGTGGGACATGGGCGCGAACCTAGGTCGGGTGGGCGCGCTCGGCAATCGCCGGCGCGCAGCGGATGCGCACCGGCCCCCGCGATCACGTTGCGCGTTCGCGGACGGCGTAGCCGGCGGCCGCAATCGCCTGCGCCACCTTGGCGGCGTCGGTTTCGCCGCTCACCTCGACCGTCTTCGCGTCGAGATTCACAGCGGCGTTTACGCCAACGCCGAGCGCTTCGAGCGCCTTCTTCACGGTCGCGCACGGCCGGGCCTTGACCTTCCCATCATGGGAAGCCCCATCTGACGGAGACATCGAAGCCAGGAGTGACCGATGTCCGCTATCGTCCAACAATCCGCCGGCCGCCTGACGATTCCGATCCAGGGCATGAGCTGTGCGTCGTGCGTCGGTCGCGTCGAGCGGGCCTTGCGCGCCGCCGCGGGCGTGCGGACTGTCAGCGTGAATCTGGCGACCGAGCGCGCCGAGATCGAATTCGACCGCGACGCATTGTCCGCAGCACCCATCGATGCGGTACGCAACGCCGGCTACGACGTCCCCACGCAGAGCATCGATCTCGCCATCGCGAACATGACCTGCGCGTCGTGCGTCGGCCGCGTCGAGAAGGCGCTTGCGAGCGCGCCCGGCGTCATCGCGGCGAGCGTCAACCTCGCCACCGAGTCGGCACGCGTCACCGTCGTTTCGGGCACCGATCCGGCGTCGCTCACCGAGGCGGTCGCACGGGCCGGGTACGAGGCGCGGGTCAAATCCGGCGCACCCGCCGTCGCGACCGACACGGCGTCCGATCGCCGCGAGCTGCGTCACGTGGCGATCGCGGTGGCGCTGACGATCCCGCTCGTGCTGCCGATGATCGCGATGGCGCTCGGGTTCGATTTCGGCCTGCCCGCCTGGCTGCAGGCGCTGCTGGCGACGCCGGTGCAATTCTGGCTCGGTCGGCGCTTCTACGTCGCGGGCTGGAAGGCGGCGCGCGCCGGCACCGGCAACATGGATCTGCTGGTCGCGATCGGGACCAGCGCTGCCTATGGGCTCAGCGTGGTTCAGCTCGTACGCGGGTTCGGACATGCGCATCTCTATTTTGAAGCGTCGGCGGTGGTGATCACGCTGGTGCTGCTCGGCAAGCTGCTCGAGCGGCGCGCCAAGCGGCGCACGACGGATGCGATCCGCGCGCTGGCGGCGCTGCGCCCGGACACGGCGCGCGTGCTGCGCGATGGAAACGAGGTCGAGCTTCCCGTCGCCGACATTCGCGTCGGCGACGTCGTCGTGATCCGTCCCGGCGAACGCATCGCCGTCGACGGCACGGTCTCCGCCGGCAGCACGCATGTCGACGAGTCGATGATCACCGGCGAGAGCCTGCCGGTGGCAAAAGCCCCTGGCGCGTCGGTCGTCGGCGGCACGATCAACGGCGAAGGCGCGCTCCGCGTCGAGACCAGCGCGGTCGGCGCCGAGACCGTTCTTGCGCGCATCGTGCGCCTGGTCGAGGACGCACAGGCGGCGAAAGCGCCGATCCAGCGGCTGGTCGATCGGATCAGCGCGGTGTTCGTGCCCATCGTACTGGGCATCGCGCTGGTGACCTTTGCCGCCTGGATGTTTGCGACGGGCGACGCCGCCACGGCGATCCTCAACGCAGTCGCGGTGCTGGTCATCGCTTGTCCCTGCGCACTGGGACTCGCGACGCCGACCGCGATCATGGTCGGCACGGGCGCGGCAGCGCGTCATGGCATCCTGATCAAGGACGCCGAGGCGCTGGAGCGCGCGCACGCGGTCGACACGGTCGTGTTCGACAAGACCGGCACGCTGACCGAGGGCCGCCCGTCGCTGGTCGCGCTCGACGCATCCGGCATCGATCGCGAAGCGGCGCTGCGGATCGCGGCGGCGCTCCAGATGCGGAGCGAACATCCGCTTGCGCGCGCCGTTCTCGCCGAGGCGGAAGCCAAGCACCTGCGCATCCAGCCCGCCGATGACGCGCGCGCGATCCCCGGACACGGCATCGAGGGCCACGTCGAGGGTCGTCTCCATCGCCTTGGCAATCGACGCATCCTCTCCGACTTGGGCCTCGGCCACCAAGCCCTGTCCGAGCGCGCCGATGCGCTCGAAGGCGCGGGCCGCACCGTCTCCTGGCTGGTGGAGGTCGAGCCCGCACCGCGCGTCCTGGCCGTGCTCGGATTCGGCGACGCGGTGAAGCCATCCAGCGCCGCTGCGATTGCCGCTCTGCATGCGGCAGGGGTTTCGACGACGCTGCTCACCGGCGACAATGAAGGCAGCGCCCGCGTCGCGGCCGAAGCCGTCGGAATCGAGCACGTCGTCGCGGAAGTCTTGCCCGACGAGAAGGCGCGTGTCGTTTCGGCGCTGCGTGCCCAGGGGCGCGTGGTGGCGATGGTCGGTGATGGGGTGAATGACGCACCGGCGCTCGCCGCCGCGGATGTCGGCATCGCGATGTCGACCGGCACCGACGTCGCGATGAACGCGGCCGGCATCACGCTGATGCGCGGTGACCCAATTCTCGTCGCGGCGGCGCTCGACGTGTCGCGCCGCACCTACGCAAAGATCCGCCAGGGCCTGTTCTGGGCCTTCGCCTATAATTTGATCGGGATTCCGCTGGCGGCGCTGGGCCTGCTCACACCGGTGTTCGCCGGCGCGGCGATGGCGCTGTCCAGCGTCAGCGTGGTGACCAACGCACTGCTGCTGCGCCGGTGGAAGCCGGGAGGAACGCGGTCGGGGAACCGCGACAGACGCGGTGAAGGCGCTGGCGGTCGGCCATCTTCGCGAACTAGCCTGGCTGGTTCGAAATGACCTCGCCGTCTTCTTTCGTGAAGCTTTCGGGCACGCGATCCAACAAGCCAAACACGATTTCGGACGGGCGCGCGAGCTTCGCGCCTTTCGGCGTGCGCACGATCGGGCGGTTGACCAGGATCGGATGCAGCACCATCGCCGTGAGAATCTGATCGTGCGTCACCTCAGGACCGAGCAAGCCGAGTTCGGCCGCCGGCGTGCCCTTGT